>CAZTLC010000124.1:0-3401 GCA_964614295.1 uncultured Aquificaceae bacterium
TTAATATAATTTTAAAATCTCAAAAAGGAGGTATCTATGAGCTATATACTTTCTATCAGTATGTTCCCAGTAGATAAAGGAGAGTCTTTAAGTCAATATGTTTCCAAAGTATCTAAAATAATTCATGAGTCTGGTTTGGATTATGTCATAACACCGATGGCAACGATGATAGAAAGCAATGAAGTAGAACCTCTTCTTGAGATTGTGAAAAAGGGTCTTGAAGTAATGAAAGAAGATTCTAACAGAATATATGTAAATATGGCTATAGATTATAGGAAAGGTGATAAAACCGGAAGGCTAAAACAAAAGGTAGAATCTTTGAAATCAAAGTTGGGTAATTGACTCATAGTATTCGGCACCACAGTTTTCAGTTTCCCAGACTATTACTTTTTTAACATTGTATTTGGCTTTTAATATATCAAAAAAGTATTTTGCCAAATTCTCAGCACTTGGTGAAAAATCAAACACATCATTTAGAAGCTTGTAATCTGGTAGTATCTTTTCAAGATATTCATCTATCTCTAAGAAATCAACAGCTATACCGCCTTTATCCAGAGTATCAGCTTCTATAAAAACCTCTATAGTAAAGGTATGTCCATGAAGAGGTTCTGGAGCTCCTTTGTAGTAGGTAAGAAAATGAGCAGCATTAAATTTCTTCTTTACTCTTACAATATAAGGCATCAAATATCCTCTATAGATTCTCCGTTTAAAAGTCTTTTGGCTTTGTTTACCACTGAAAGCACTACAAACCATAGGGCATGGTAATCAGTATTCTCAAACTCTTCTGCCACATCCAGAGTACCATCATCCTTTTTAACAAGATATACATACTTCATAGCCTCAAGGCAGAGCACCTTGTTTACACACGTAGAAAGTATCTTATCCTTAATATCTTTTGGTAATTCCAACTTTTCCATATTTTCTCCTTTATTCTAAATTTGCGGATTGCTGTTTTATTTTGTCTGTTTCATACTTCATATCAACCGCTATTTTAGAAAGCTCTGGCGCCTTGTTTGACATGGTGGTTATCTCCCTGTGGAGCTCTTGAGCTATAAAATCTAATTTCTTTCCTTTCTCAATGTTGTTAGAAGATATTACTTCATTTATGTGATTTAAATGGTTTTCTATGCGGGATAGCTCCTCTGATATATCAAGTCTTTGAAGCAAAAGCATAAGCTCGTTTATGAGTACTGGGTTATGCTCTTCCAAGTTTAAAGCCTTCGCCTTTTCTATCAGTTTTTGTCTAGACAGTTCTTCGTATCCTTTAAAAGCCTCTTTTGCTTTTTGTAAGTAATGTTCCAATATCTTTGTTCTAGATTTGATATCTTTTATAAGAAAATCCCCTTCTCTTTCTTTAGATAACATAAACTCTTTAAAGGTTTCTTCAAAAAGCTTCATAATCATATCTTTTTCTTGCTCTTTTTCTTCTTTTGATGTTTTATAAATATCCATTGCCATATCAAGGACTCTATCATCAGATATATTTATATCAAGCTCTATACAAGTGCTTTTTATATCTTTTATTATGTTTCTTAAAAGCTCAATATCCATATACTCTATATCTGATTTCTGTCTTATATCTATATTTACTATAACACTACCCCTTGTTATATTATCTTTTATATAACTTTTTATATGGGGTTCCAAAAATTGAAGCTCAGGGGAAGGAATCTTGACTATTATATCAAGACCCTTCCCGTTTACAGATTTTATACCGATAACTATATTGTATCCATCAATGTCAAAAGTCCTCTGGGCAAAGCCCGTCATACTCCTAGCTATGGGGTTTGCCATGCACCCTCAGCTAGCTGTTCCTCAAAGTTTGTCTGTACATTCTGAGATATGCGATAAGAGCAAAACTCAGGTCCACACATAGAACAGAATTTAGCAGTTTTATAACCTTCTTGAGGAAGGGTTTCGTCGTGATATGCTCTGGCAGTTTCTGGATCTATGGCAAGCTCAAACTGACGATTCCAATCAAAAGCGTATCTTGCTCTTGACATCTCTAAATCCCACTCTCTGGCACCTGGTAATCCTTTCGCTACGTCGGCAGCGTGAGCAGCTATTTTGTAGGCTATAAGACCTTGTTTTACATCCTCTAAGTTTGGTAATCCAAGATGCTCTTTTGGCGTCACATAACAAAGCATCGCAGCACCGTACCAACCAGCCATCGCAGCACCTATGGCTGAGGCTATATGGTCATACCCAGGAGCCACATCTATTACCAATGGTCCAAGCACATAGAAGGGGGCTTCATGACAATACTTTTGCTGGATTTTCATATTGAACTCTATTTGATTCATGGGCACATGACCTGGGCCTTCCACCATCACTTGAACATCATGTTCCCAAGCTCTTTTGGTTAGCTCTCCCAATACCATAAGCTCAGAGAGTTGGGCTTCATCGGAAGCATCTGCTATAGCACCAGGCCTTAAGCCATCTCCTAAGGAAAAAGATACATCGTATTTCTTAAATATCTCACAAATCTTATCAAAATTTGTATAGAGTGGGTTTTGTTTGTTATGTTCCAACATCCATTGAGCCATCAAGGCACCACCTCTAGACACTATTCCCATAACTCTATGAGTGGTAAGCGGTATAAACTCTTTTAAAACACCAGCGTGTATCGTCATGTAAGATACACCTTGCTTTGCCTGTTCTTCTATCACATCTAGTATGAGGTCTTCAGTAATATCTTTTATCTTGTTTTTTGCTATCTTAAAAGCCTCGTAAATTGGCACTGTTCCCACTGGCACATCTACAGCGTTTATAATAGCCTCTCTGGTTTCTTTTATAGCTTCTCCTGTGGATAAGTCCATGATGGTATCAGCACCGTATTTTATGGAAAGTTTCGCCTTTTCTATCTCTTGAGGTATATCGGATGCCAATTTTGAGTTTCCTATGTTTGCGTTTACTTTAACTTTTGAATTTATACCTATGCACATAGGTTTTAAATGTTTGTGGTTTATATTAGCTGGGATTATCATACGCCCTCTAGCCACTTCTTGACGTACAAACTCTGGATGAAGGCCTTCTACTTTTGCCACATAACGCATCTCTTCGCTTATAATACCTTGCCTTGCAAGATGCATCTGGGTCTTATTAGGCCAATCGCTTCTTAGGCTCCAATCTTCTCTCATAAAAGCCTCCAAAATTAGGATACATAAAATATTTAATGAAAAGTTAAAAAGTCAATAGTTTTTTATCATTGTTTTGTTGGTTTTTAAAAAAGATATTGAAACGTTTTTATGAGTTTTAAATGGCATCCCCAGCGGGATTCGAACCCGCGTCGCCGGCGTGAAAGGCCGGTGTCCTAGGCCAGGCTAGACGATGGGGACTACCAATAGGCTTATATTATACCAAAAGCAAAATTTTTTGTAAATGAGATATATTATATTATC
>CAZTLC010000125.1:0-3380 GCA_964614295.1 uncultured Aquificaceae bacterium
AGCTTACTATGATTTTCAAAATACTGATAGTCCTTTTAAAGAGAGATTGTTTAAAGTACACCAAGATGCAGTAAAACCTAACGTTATCTTTGAGGTTAGTTCAAATGGTAGAACCAAAGTTTAAGGTGGGTGATGTGGTGAGAACAAAAAGAAAAATAAAAAACGATGGCACGTTCCCAGGTCTTCCCTGGGGTGAGCTGCTTTTACCAAAAGGAGCCGAAGGAGTTGTCATAGATATAGGAAGGTTTTTACAAACACAAGTGGTATACGTAATAAACTTTCTAGAATACGGTAAAATAGTGGGGTGCTTGGAACATGAACTTGAAGCCTGTAACGAAGTACACTCTGTTTAAGGGTGTTATAACAGATTTGGATATTGGCGAGTTTAGAGCTTCTGTTATGATAAAATTTAAAAATTTGGAGCTATCAGCCATTATACCCAAAAAAATGGTTACTGAATGGGGATTAAAAGTTGGCGATAAAGTAATTGTTCACATTGAAGAAGGTGGAGGTATATATATTTACAAAAACAAGTTTACATAAATTAAATCTATCTTAATTAATAGTTTATATTTTAGGTTTTATGCATATAAAATCTTTTTCTATCTTAATATCTATGTCTAAATCGTATAAATTTGATATGTCGTATTCTGTAAATATGCTATATTTATCGTTAAAAGCTACTATTTGCCCATCTTTCATAAGAATTATAAAATCACTGTAGTAAAAAGCCATTTCTAACTCATGAATAGTCATTATGCATATCATATTGTTTGATTTTATATAATTTGTAATAAAATTCAAAATACGATGCTTATTTTTAAAATCCAAATGATTTGTGGGCTCATCCAAAATCAGTATAGGTGGATTTTGTGCTATAGCTCTTGCTATCAAGATTAATTTTTTCTCACCACCGCTAAGTTTATCAAATTCTTTATATGCCAAATCTTTCAAACCAAGCATATCCAATATATATTTTGCCTTTTCATAGTGTTTTGGGTTTGGCGTAGAGTTTATATCAGATAGCATTCCCATAACTACTATATCCAAAGATTTCAGCATATAGCGTGATGAGTGCTCTTGTCCTAAGAAAGCCGAGTACTTTGCTATCTCTTTTTGTCTTATAGTTTTTAGGCTTTTATTTGCTATAAAGATATCTCCAAAGTCTGGTTCTATCAGTTTTATTAAACTCTTTAGAAGAGTACTTTTGCCAGCACCGTTTGGCCCCAGGATAGCATAAATAAATCCGTTTTTAAACTCCAAATCTATATTTTTTAAAATTATTTTATCTTTTACACTATAAGTGATGTTATTTATTCTTAGCATAGTCCATTTTATATAAAAAGCCGAACAAAGGAGCACTTATAAAAGATGTAATTATACCTATTGGTATTTCTCCAGTGGTTAAACTCCTAGCCATATCATCACATAAAACTAAAAACACACTACCTACTGCAAAACTTGCCGGTATAAGATATCTATTGTCTTTACCAACTATAAGCCTTGTAAGGTGCGGAATCACCAAACCAATCCATCCCACTATCCCCACAAGTGATATACTTATAGATACCATTATAGTGGATAAAACTATCATCAAAAACCTAAAACTATTTATATCAAACCCAAGTGCTTTCGCCTCTTCATCCTCTAACATAGCAACGTTTAAAAACCATCTTTTATAAAAGATATATAGAAAAGGTGCTATAGATAATAAACTTATATAAACGTCTTTCCAAGAAGCATCAGAAAAGCTACCCATA
Organism: uncultured Aquificaceae bacterium; assembly: GCA_964614295.1. Taxonomy (GTDB): domain Bacteria; phylum Aquificota; class Aquificia; order Aquificales; family Aquificaceae; genus Hydrogenobaculum. The sequence goes on from CAZTLC010000125.1 coordinate 1,761, forward strand.
AGCCAGAATGTAATAGCTGGAAGTTTATTGTCTGGGTCAGCAAAGTATTTTGCAATACCAAGTAGCGATGAGAAAAAAGTTCCAGTTATTATCCCTGATATTACAAGTGATAAAATGTCTATGTGATTATCTTTCTTTGCAACATAAATAGCTATGAATGTGGCTAAAACTCCAAAGAAAAAACTAAGTGCTTGAATAACAAACATAGATTCTCCTAATAGAATACCAACAGATGCTCCAAAAGCACATCCAAAAGCACTACCAAGTACATCTGGAGATGCTAAGGGATTTCTAAAGATGCTTTGGTAAACAGCACCAGCTACACTCATGCCACCACCAACTATGCATGCGAGCATGATACGAGGTATCCTAATATTGTATACTATGCTTTTATACAAAGAAGAATGCCAAAAATCAAAAGGTACATTTACAGGACCTACAAACACCGACAAAATAGAGGTGATTATTAGCAATACGAAAAGATAAAAAATCCTCAGATTCATTTTTTAAGCATAATCCACATACCAGATTCATCATCTATAAGCTCAAAGGGCAAGCCCAGACTTTTCAAACTATTGAGAATATCTGGAATTGATTCCATGCGCTTTTTAACATACATTTTCCATTCTGGATATTTTGATTCCATGATGCTAGTAATCCTTTCAGCCAATTCTTTATTTCCAAAGCCCCCTCCTATATATGTAAATCCTCCTGGTTTCAATACCCTATATATTTGTTTAAAAGCCAAATACTTATCCTTCCAGAAGAAAACAGAGCCCCTACTCACTATAATATCAAATGCATCATCTTCAAAGGATAAATGTTCCACAGGCATATTTATAACCCTAATAGATTTGTTTTCTTTGGCTATATAGTATTTAGCAGCTTCACACATGTCTTGTTTTGAATCTATGGCTATTACATTAAAATCGCCAAGCTCGTAAATAGCCCTTGCAAGAGCACCAGAGCCAGTGCCCACATCTAATACGTTGCCTTTTGATATACCAGTTTTAGTTATTATCTTTTTAGCTATTACAGGGTATATATCTTTAAAGATATTTTCCGCTATATATACCATATCATCTTTTTGATGACTAAAATTCATACCCTAAACTTCCTATAAATGTAAATGGAGCTCCTACCTGATAAGTGGGTTGACTTAGAGTGGCTTGGTTTGAGTTTGGGGACCAAACCGTAGACACATAATGTTTATTAAATAGATTCAAAAAGCTAAGCGATAAATCTAATGCATGACCAGATATAGGGAGCTCGTAATCAAAAGATAGATTTGTAATTAAATAAGGAGGTACTTCTTGAGTGTGCGTAGAATCTCCCCATCTTCTACCAATGTAATAAACACTTGGTATTATAGACAGACCCTTATACTTGTAAACTACACCTAGCTTTACCATGTTCTTTGGTGTATCTGGAGCCTGATTACCAGCTATATTATAATTTTGGGATGTAATGCCAGGAAGGCTAACAGTTATATTTGAAGTATAATAGAATTTATTATAAGAATAACTTACAAAAGCCGATAGATTATTGGTAAAAGCATAAGAACTTAAGAGCTCTGCCCCATAAGATTTTGCATTTGCAATATTAGCTGGAAGGTATATA
>CAZTLC010000126.1:0-3349 GCA_964614295.1 uncultured Aquificaceae bacterium
GATATGTCTAAATATAATGGAATACATGTCTGGTATAGCTACAAAAACATATGAGATGGTAAGGAAAGCAAAAAGCGTAAAAGAAGATATAGAAATAGTTACTACAAGGAAATTGATAGGCTTCAATAAGAGTTTGGCTATAAAGTCTATTATAGTAGGTGGGGCGATGCCACATAGACTTGGATTATCTGAAAGTATATTAATCTTTGACCAACATAAGGTATTTTTCAAAACCAGCGATAATTTATTAAAAGCTATTAAAAGTTTAAAGTCAAGGGCTAAAGAGCATAAAGTGTGTGTAGAAGTTTCATCTTTGGAAGAAGCTATGAAGTTCATAGATTTAGTCGATATGATACAATTTGACAAGCTTAGTGTTGAGCTTTTAGAAAAGGCTGTAAAATATATAAAGACCATAAGACCAGAACTAATAATTTTAGTTGCAGGTGGTATAAACATATCAAATGTGGAGCAATACGCTGCTACTGGTGTTGATATATTGGTTACCTCAAGCTTATATCAATCTCCTATGATGGATTTCAAAGCCGAGATAAAGCCTTTAGATCTTTTATGATATAAATCGTTATATTTGATAATATATATAGCTATTGACATTTTAAAATAAACGTAATATAATAAAATATATTACGGTTTACATATACTAACCTTTATAAGGAGTAAGATATGGTGGGGCTGGCTTGTGCACCAAATTTAGAAGGCATAATTGATAAGATTATAGCTAAGGCAAATATAGCTACTTCTATAACAATTGGTGATAATTGTTTGGTTTATAAAAACACACTCATTGCTTCACAAGAAAAGCCTTATGATATATTTTTAGCAGCGGATGTAGAGTCAGCGAAGGATTTAGAAGAGTTAGGGATAGCTTATGATTTGAGAATCTATGCCAGAGGGAGGCTTTGTTTATTTGCTTTTGATAAAAAACCTTCCATAGAAGATATAAAAAATTCACGTTTTATAGGGATGCCAGATCCAAGTGTCGCCCCTTATGGAAGAGCGGCCTACGAATTTTTAAAAAATACAGATTTATACGATGAAGATAAGCTAATATTTGGTAAGAATCCCAAAGAAGTATTAGAAATACACAAAAATCAAAAAGCAGATTTAGCATTTTTGCCGCTTTCTTTTGTACTAGCTAATCTAAAATCATCAAATTATCTTGAGCTGGATACTTCCTATTATAAGCCAGTAGAGCAAGCCGGGGTGATTATAAATAAAACTGAAGAGGCTATGCTGTTGTTTGATTTTATAACAAATAACGATGAATCTAAAAATATTTTCAAGGAGTATGGTTTATGAAATTAAGAAGGTTTTCTTTAGTTTTACTGCCATTTATCTTAGTAGCATGTTCTGAAAAACCCAAAACATCATCAGTCGCAAGTCAAGATAAGACTGTGAGATATGCAGTTTTATTTCCTATGGCACTTCCTTTTTGTTTTATGATACATGCTCAAAAGGGGATAGTGGGATATCCTGGCATGAATAGAAAAGCCGTACCATTTTTTGCAGGGAATCTCATACTAAAAGAAGAACCAGACTTTATCAAGAACACAACAGATATAGGAAATCCTCATGTTACAAATTTAGAAGTTATAAAAGCTTTAAATCCTTCTATAGTAATAACTGCTCCATTTGGTATGTATAACGAAAAGCTTCAGCATATGGGTATTAAAACTATAAGCTTTTGTGGACAGTTTTGCACTACAAATGAACTTCTAAAAGATATAAACACTATAGGTAAAGCTCTAAATCACGAAAAAGAAGCAAAAGTATTGGAAAGTTTTTATATAAAAGAAATAAGCTATGTAAAAAAGCATCTAAAGGATATAAGCTCTAAACCAAAGGTGCTCTATCTTACCCAAGAAGGGCCATCTGGCAATACTCTTACTGCTGGAGGAGGATTTACGAAATTAGATTCTGAACTCATAAACTTGGCTGGTGGAATTGATGTAGCCTCCAGTGTAAAAGGTATGTTTGGCCGGATTTCTAAGGAAGATATTATAAAATGGAACCCAGATTATATTTTTATAGGGTCTGGTGGAAATATAAAAGAGATTTACGATGACAAAGATTTAAAAAATGTGAGCGCCGTAAAAAATAAAAGAGTCTATGTGGTACCCTATTTTTGCTCTGGAGTAAAATCTGTTTATTCAAATTTTTATTCTTCCGAGCAATTTCCTTTGGGGCTTTTATGGACAGCTTATACGCTTCATCCAAAGCATTTTAAGGATTTTAACAAAGACTTTGATAAAGAGGAAAAGTATTATCTTAAAACCTTTTGGAATATAAATTCTATGAAAGTTTGTAATATTGACATAAAAGGAGGTAAATGATGAAAAAAATATTGCTTCTTCTATCATTATTTTCAGTTGGGGTTTCTGCAGAACCTGTTTATACTCTACCGCCGCTTAAAGTAGGTGGCACAATCAGTTCTTCTTCAGAGAACAAGCCTTTAACCTTGAAACAGAAAATATTAAACTTCTTTGTAAGCTCTCAAAAGCATAAAAACGCTACATCGGAAGTATTTTCTATACCAAGGACATCTTTTAAGGCCACCAGTCCTCTTAATTTTTACGCTTTTGATATGGTAAAGATGCTTCCTTCTTTCAATGCGGAAGGTCCTGATTATATAGGCACCGATGAAGTGATAAGAATAAGGGGGTTAAATGTAACGCATGCTGGAAACGTAGAGATAGAAGGGGTACCTATGCCAAATGGTCCTGCGGCTGGAGCTTCCGCATCAATATTTGACCCAGATGATATAGAAAATATAGAAACTTATCTTGGAGCTATACCTCCAGAAAAAGGTTTCAATGTTTTTGGGGATTTTCCAGGTATTCTCAATATCCACTTGCTAAAACCTTCAAATACCTTTGGAGCTAAAATAAAAGAGTATTTTGGAACGCATGAGCTTACGAACACATTTTTTAGAGTAGATTCTGGAAATATAGACAATAGATTTAAGTTTTTTATCTCTGGGTCTTATCTTTATTCTCATAAATGGAAAGGTCCAGGTCAAATAAAGAAGGACGATATAACTTTTGACGGAGATTTAAAAGTAGGAGACGCACTTTTTATAAGCCTACTAACGGGTTATACAAAAAACAAGCATAACAACTATTTTCAGTATACATTTAGTCAGTTAAATCAGTATGGATATGATTATGATTATAATACAAATCCGAAGTCTTCTCTTTATTATAACTACAACTTGGAAGATGTGAGTTATTTTTATTTTCTCCCAACTTTTGATATAAAACCAGACCAACATCAGAAGATAGTATTCAAACCTTATTGGTGGACGATAAAAGGTTATAACGAATACGGAATG
>CAZTLC010000127.1:0-3349 GCA_964614295.1 uncultured Aquificaceae bacterium
GGTATAGTAATATATCCTCTTTTGGTGCTGTCAATTATTTCTTGGGCTATCGTATTGGAAAGAGCCTATGCTTTGAGGCTTAGTAGATTTTTACCAAAAGGTTATGCCCAGATAAAAGCTCTAATACTTGGAAGAAATATAGATGCAGCCACTAAAATGCTTGAAACTCAAAATACTAACGCTTCAAAAGCCTTTTTATCGCTTTTAAAAGCATATCTAAAAGGAAGGAGAGATTCGTATCAGCTAAACAGGATAGCAGAGGATGCTTTTTCTTACGTAGTATCTGATGCAGATAAAAACCTTGTGATACTTTCAACGGTGGCTTCTGTATCACCACTTTTGGGGCTTTTTGGAACAATAACGGGGCTTATAAAGGTCTTTGCAGCCTTTTCCACCTCTGAAACCCAATCAGCTATGTATCTTTTGGCAAACGGTATAAGTGAAGCTTTGACAGCAGCAGCTACAGGACTTGCAGTAGCCATACCAGCCTTATTTTTTTATTGGATTTATAAAGCGGTAGAAAACCGCATAGTATCTAAGATAGAAACTGAGGTAAAAGAGATAATAGACGCTATATCGGAGGGCTGAGATGAATCTTAAGAAAAAGGCAAAAGTAGGCATGTCTATAGAAGAAAGAACATACGTTGATGTAGTCCCTTTGGTGGATACTCTTTTGGCGGTGTTTTTGTTTTTGGCAATACTTGCTTTTCAATCACCGATGGTGTTTTTGGCGGTAAAGCTCCCTCAAGCTCAAACTGGTAAAAAGACGGTGGTGCAAACCATGAGAGTGGAAATACTTCCAAACGGCCAGTATATTTTAAACGGCCAATACGTAACCCTTACAGATATTCAAAACGCCATACAAAATACAAAAATAAACAACCAATCAATAAATGACCTTATCATAGAAGCTGATGAAAACACCCTTGAAAAATACGTAGTAGCCCTTATGGATGTAGCCAAGCAAAACGGTATAAAAAACATCCTGATAGCTACTCGTATGAAACGATGATTTTTTTCACTTTAAAAAAGCTTCTTACCGCTTTTATAATCCCGCCGGGTATTTTCATAGTATCCTTTTTATTTATAAGCTTTTTTGTTAAAAACAAAAAAATAAAGATATTTTCTTTTGTTATGAGTATCCTTTTGTATCTTCTTTCTATAACACCTGTAAAGGACGCTCTTATAACCCCTTTAGAGCATACTTATTCTCAGCCAAAAGGTTTTCTAAATGCCAACGCCATAGTGGTGCTTGGTGGTGGATATTATAAAAATGGCAATCTTTCTGGTGAAACTGTAAAAAGACTTTTGGCAGGGATTTATCTTTCTTATAAGACAAAAATACCCCTCATACTCTCAGGGGTTGATATCAAATACCTTCCTAAAAATACCCCACTGTTAAAAATCCTTGATGCCATAGATGTTGGTAATGTATATGAAGATATTAAAAGCAAAGATACTATTCAAAACGCCTCTCAAAGCTACAAGATATGCATCCGCTATATAAACCCTCAATGCGACAGCATAATACTTGTAACTTCTGCTTATCATATGCCAAGGGCAAAGATGCTCTTTGATAGGTTTTTTAAAAACGTAATACCCTATCCAGTGGATTACAAAGAGGATTTAAGATATAACTTTAGAAGCTATCTTCCAAACATGTCCGATTTAGAAAACTCTACAAAGGCCATTAGAGAGTATATCGGTATAGCGTATTATTTTATAGTTTTGAAGGTGTTTTGATGGCAAAGGATAAAACTGTTTTTGTATGTCAAAACTGTGGTCAAACCTATATAAAATGGGTAGGAAAGTGTAGCGCTTGCGGTGAGTGGAATACTGTAGTAGAAGAAAAGCTTACAATAAGCTCAAAAGAGACGATAAGTTCTTTTGAAAAGCCCATAAAACTAACAGAGATAAAACAAGAGTTTTTAGATAGGATGTCCACAGGCTATAAAACCCTTGATACGGCGCTAGGAGGTGGTATCGTAAAAGGTCAGGTGATACTCTTAAGTGGAGAACCGGGTATTGGAAAATCCACACTTTTACTAAGGATTGCAGATTTTATATCAAAAGAAGGTGCTGTCATATACGCTTCAGGAGAAGAATCATCTTCTCAGATATCCATAAGAGCCAGTAGGATGGGTATAAACTCTTCAAATTTATTTATTCTAAATTCTACAAACATAGAACACATCATTTCTTGTGCTAAAGAATACGATGCCAAAGCCCTTATCATAGATTCAATACAAACTATGTATACAAATGCCATAGACTCTTCGCCGGGTTCTGTGGCTCAGGTTAGAGAATCTACTTTTAAGGTGGTAGATTTTTGTAAAAACACTGGTATTCCTTGTTTTATAGTGGGTCATATAAACAAAGAGGGTATGATAGCAGGGCCAAAAGTCCTTGAGCATATGGTGGATTCTGTATGTCAGTTTGAAGGGGAGCGTTTTAACCTTTACAGAGTTTTGATGATTTTAAAAAATAGATACGGAGCTACCGGAGAAATGGCGGTGTTTAAGATGGAAGATGCAGGCCTTATGGAAGTGTTAGAACCATCTTTATTTTTCTTAAGCGAAAGAAAAGAAGATGCCATAGGCTCTGTAATATTTCCTCACACAGAGGGCACAAAACCGATACTGGTTGAAATCCAAGCTCTTGTCTTAAAAGCTCTATATACTACACCCCAGCGAAAAACCCAAGGTTTTGATGTAAATAGGCTTGCCATCATCTTAGGTGTTCTGGAGAAAGAAGCTAGGATTTTTACAAGGGATTCTGATGTTTATGTAAATGTGGTAGGAGGCATTGAAATAAGAGAACCAGCTTGTGATTTGGCGATAGCTATAGCCATAGCATCTTCAAAGAAAGAAAAACCGCTTTTAAAAGATACAGCCATATTTGGAGAACTTGGTCTTGGTGGTGAGATAAGGGCTGTGCATCATGTGGAATCAAGGTTGAAAGAGATAGAACGCTTTGGTATAAAAAGGGTTATCCTTCCTAAAAGCTCAATAAAAGATATAGACAAATCAAACCTTGAACTTTTGGGAGTAAGCCATATCTTAGAGGCTATAGATATAGCTATCTAAAAAGTGCTCAAAAGTGCTTTGTTTGTTTCAAGATAAGAATCTATGAAATCTCTATGCTTTTTAAATACATACTTTACAAGCCTATAATCTTCTATATAACCAATCAAAGGAAATCTTTTACGAGACGAAGCTATATAACAAAGGGCTTTTGCCATATCCTTTAGAGGCTCTTCACTAGATACATTTAAATACTTAGTAGATGTGAGGATTTTGTAAAATAAATCCCCGTAATAGTAAAGATTTTTTATAAACTCTGTGGTTAT
>CAZTLC010000128.1:0-3343 GCA_964614295.1 uncultured Aquificaceae bacterium
TTGTAAGCCATTTTTTCAAACTCTGTTTTTTCTGGGTTGTCAGTGATTATAATATCTATCTTTCTATCTCCAAAATAAAGGATGAGCTCTGTCCTTATCTTTCTTTTCATGCTATAATCTATTTTATCTGATATTACCAATATATCAATATCCCCGCCCCTTTTTGTTAAATCCGCTCTACTTCCAAATATAAATATCTTAGCCTGGTTATCATATTCTCTTATAATATTTTTTATCCTGTCAATCTCCTCTTTTGAAAGCCTCACATTTATACTACTCATAATTATACACTAGTATATTTTACTCTTAGTAAGGACATTTCTCTACAGCTTCCATGGTATAAATATAAAATTTTAAAATACCTTGTCAATTTTTGGTATAAAGAATTATGATAAAATATCTCTATGAAAGCTATAAAACTAAACGAAAAAGCCATAGAGTACAAGGAAGAGAGTATAAATATACCAGACAAGCCTTTTGTGGTGCCTGATTCTTTAGCAAAGGCTATCTTTGAAGCTTATGAAGATGTGAAGCTATACTCTATAAGAAAATCTTATATTAGACATTTGAATGTCCGCTATGAAAAAGATACTCATAAAAATGTTTTGGTGATGCTTGATTTGGATGTTTTTAGTAGCCTTTGTGTGATACCTATTTTAAAAGCTATAAAAACTTATTCAAATGTAGATATTTTTTGTTTTTCAAACAAATACGTATTTGAGTTTTTTGGTATCAGGCTTTTAAAAGAAGTGCCCTCTTTGGAAAGTCTTAAAGATTACGATGCTTTTTATACGCTATTCCAAGAAGATATCTCATCTTTTGAGTTTGATGTATCCAATAGGATATCTTACTTTGAAAGGTTTTTTAATATAAAAGCTAGTAATCTAGAACCCTTTGTTGAAAACAAGGGTAAAGATATCATCTTCATAAACTCTGAGGGATTTTATAAAGGAGAGATTAAAGATACGTCAAATATAGACAAGACTATCACTATACCAAAAGATATTTTTACCAAAAGCACGATACAAAAGATAACAAACGCTTTGGAACATGCAAAGGTTGTTATCACTACGCATCCAGCCATAGCTTTTGTGTGTCATATAAATAAAATCCCGTGTGTTTTTATAGTGGGTGGGTTTGATGAGAATGTTTTTGGAAGAATCTCTTATTCAAAGCTTTTAAAAGTCCCTTACGTGGGAAGCCTATGCGCAAGCCCTTGCATGAGGATAAAAGATGAGGTTTGCATAGAAGCCCGTGCCAGAGGATACTCTATAAACCCTTGTCTTCAAATAGAGAAGATAGATAACTCATACATAGAAGATGCCATAGAAAAGTCTAAAAGAGAGCTTCAACATCAAGGAATATGTAAGTTTTGCAAAGAGGATACAACTTTTAGCCTTATAGATATTGAAAAAGGCAAGGAGTATAAAGAGTGTAACACTTGTAAAAGCGTATTTTCCGATAAAGAGGTGTTTTTTGTAGAAGATGTTATAGCAAAATGGGGAATCATTGGTTTTTTTAGCTTTTATAAAAATGAAATGGCTATGAGCCTACTTGGAAAGCTTCACAACATAGATATAGGATATCTTCTAAAAGCCTCAAACCTAAAAGGAAAGGTGCTTGTTTATAAAGCTTCCAACGGAGAGCTATCTCATCTTCTTAAATATCTTGGATACGATGTTGTAAGTGTAGAAGAGGATAAAGAGCTAAAGCAAATAGGTTTTGTGCTTTTTGGCATAAAATACGACGAAAGACCCTTAGAGGATATACTAAAGGAGATAGATATTGTCTTAATACCAGATATAAGGCTTTTGGATGATACAAACATATTGAAGGCTTTTAAAGAAAAACACATTATCATAGGCGCTCCAAACAAGGAAAGTCTATTAAAAACCTTGGGAAGATATGTAGAGCCTATAAAAACATCCATCAGTGAAAATGCCCTTATAAGGCTTATGAAAGACATTGGAAAAGATGCATTTTTGTATCGTTCGGTTGAGCTTTCTTATCCAAAAGAGTATTTTGGTGAGTTTTTATCAAGTATATTGAACTTAGGAAACGATATTTATATCTCTTTGTTTGAGAATGAGAATTTTTATAAGTTAAAAGCCAAATACGGGACTTACATATACATAAGCTCTTTTCCAATACCAAAAGAAACAGAAAGGGCCATAGACTTCTCCAAGTGGAACATGTATGAAAAATCTGTTTTTACCTTTCACAAAAGCTCTATATCCACTCACGATGAGCCCTACATTGAGATTTACAGCGAAGGGGACAAAGGAAAAGTCCTCATCACAGACCATTGGGAGCTTATATCAAACTACCCAGAGCTTTTTGCATCAAGAGGATACACGGTAGGGGTGCTTAGAAAAGACATACCTTTAAATCTAAGTAAGCTTAAAAAAGAGGTGAAAGAGTTTTCACCAGATTTTGCCTTCTTTGGTTTTTATGGGGATTTGTTTTTTATGAGAAATGAGAGCACTTGGGATTCAAAAGCTAGAGACTTTTGGTTTAAAGAGTTTGATTTTCCTATAATAGCTTTAAAAGTAGATTTTCCAACATTAGGAAAATACGCTCTTACAAAAGAGGGATTAGAGATACTAAAAAGATACAAGCACAAGTTTGCCATCATACAACACGATAAACATATAACAGAGTGTTTTAGGGCTTTTGGTATAAAAGCCTATTGGTGGACATCAAATGGTTTTATAATGAGCAGTTTAAACCCATCCACAGATGATATTGATATACCAGATGAAGAAAAGCTCTTTGATATAGTGTTTCCAGGAAATATGCATACTTTAAACCAAGAGATATACGATAAATACAAAGATTATATAGAGTGCTACAAAAAAGATGTATCAGATATAAGAAAGTGCATAGATATACCTTGTATAAAAGATGACTTTTTCAACGAAGAGTTTTTCAATGTAGCAACCTCTGTAATATCTTATGTAAGAGCCCTTTATCCTAAGCTTTTAAAAGAAAGATACAAAGACAAGATGCTTACCACAGAGCTTATAAATATACCTTACTCAAGGTTAAAACACATACTATCCGCTTCCAAGATAACATTTTATATACACTCTCAAGGTTTTAGCACGATACACGATATGGCTTTTGAAGCGCCTTTATGGGATAGCTTACCGATAGTAGATGAAAAAGAAGAAGCTAAAATACTTTTCCCAGAGCATTACAAAGAATTTACCTACAAAAACATAGAAGATGCCATAAAGAAAATAGATTATTATCTTTCTAACGAAGATGAGCGCATATCCCTTGTAAAAGAGCTAAAAGATATAGTGCTAAAATATTATAAACAAGATTTTAGAATAGATAT
>CAZTLC010000129.1:0-3290 GCA_964614295.1 uncultured Aquificaceae bacterium
AGCGATAATACTGGCAGCTGGTTTGGGTACTAGGTTTAAAAGCGATAAACACAAAGTGCTTCATGAAATGCTTGGAAAACCTGTTATATGGTATGTTTTAAACTATATAAAACAATCAAATATAGTGGATATAGGACTTGTGGTATCTCACAAAAAAGAGTCTTTGATGGAAACTCTAAAAGGTGAAAACGTATCTTTTTTTGAACAAGCAAATCCAAAAGGCGGAACTGCAGATGCGCTTCTTTCGGCAATAACATTTTTTGAGGATATAGATGACTATATACTCGTGGCAAACGGTGATGCCCCTTTGGTAAAACCAGATACCATAAAAGGTATGCAAAGATTTCTACATATGGTGGAAGAGTATGAAAAAGTAAAGGTAGGGGCTTTGGTATTGTCTTCTTTTTTGCCAGACCCCACTGGATACGGCAGAATTATAAAAGATACCAAGGGAGATGTAATAAAGATAGTGGAGGAAAAAGAAGCCACCTATGAACAAAAAACCATAAACGAAGTAAATGGCGGTCTTTATATGTTTTATGTGCCTTATCTAAAAGAGGCTGTAAAGTATTTAAAACCCAGTGAAAAAACCAATGAGCTTTATATCACAGATATTATAGAGATAATGACAGAGCTTGGATACACTTGTAGAAGTTTTATGGCTTCTGAGATAACAGAGATATTTGGCGTAAATGACAGATGGGAGCTTAGCTTTGCGGAAAGCGTAATGAAGATGAGGATATTGGAGAATCTTGCAAAAGCTGGTGTTAGTATACATTCACCAGAATCTGTTTATATAGAGCCAGATGTGAAGGTGGAGCTAGATGCAGAGATTTTTCCAAATGTCGTTTTAAAAGGAAGTACCATAATACACAAAAAAGCTAAGGTAATGAATGGAAGCTATTTAGAAAATGCAGTTATAAAAGAGGGTGCTACCGTGCTTCCTATGAGCTATATAAAAAATTCTATCGTAGAAGAAGGGGCTTTGGCAGGTCCTATGTGTCATATAAGGGATAACTCGGTAGTAGGTAAAAATGCTCATGTAGGGAGTTTTGTGGAGCTTAAAAACGCAACCCTTGAAGAAGGCGTGATGGCAAAGCACCTTTCTTATCTGGGAGATGTGAGCATAGGTAAAAAAGCAAATATAGGAGCAGGTACCGTAGTGGCAAACTTTGATGGGAAAAACAAATATCAAACTCACATAGGCCAAAAGGCTTTTATAGGTAGCAACTCCCTCATAGTAGCTCCTAGAAACATAGGAGATTGTGCTTTTATAGCAGGGGGTTCTGTGATAACAAAGGATGTGCCACCAAAGGCTTTGGCAGTAGAAAGAGCCGAGCTAAAGATATTGGAAGATAAGTCAAAAATAAAAGATGAGTGATGTAGTTTTTGAAAAGACCGATATAAAAGACGAAAGGACTATAAAAGAACTCCTTAAAAAGGAGGGTTATGACGTGTACTCTTGGGAAGATGCTAAAGGTACTTACTATCCTCTCCATACCCATGAGCACCAAGAGGTAAGGTGGGTAGTGTCTGGAGAAGTGGAGATAGGGATAAAGGATAAAGTATTCAGGCTTTTACCAGGAGATAAGATAACGTTAGCGCCACACACACCCCATTGGGCTAAGACAGAAAAAGGGGTAAGGTATATCTGTGGTAGCAAAGATTAGGTTTTTTTGGTAATTTTTATAACGCTTTTGTTTAGGCCGTTCATAAGCACTATGGCTTTGTCTACATCTTCTGAGTTTATATTTTCTGTTCTTAGTCTTTTTATTATATCTATTAAAAGCTCTATACCTTTTTGCATCTCTTCCATCTGCCTTTTCATATTTAGTATTACATCTATACCAGCTATGTTTACGCCCAAATCTCTTGCAAGCATAAGTATAAATTCTAGTTGTTCTAAATCTTCTTCAGTGTATAGTCTCGTATTGCCTTCAGTCCTTGATGGTTTTAAGAGGCCTTCTCTCTCATATAGTCTCAGAGTCTGAGGATGTATCTTATACATCTTAGCTACTGTACCTATAGTAAACACTGCTTTTGTTCTTCTTTCAGCCATGGCTTTTCACCACTCTTTCAGGTTTTGGTAAAATCTTATCTAAATCTTTCAGAAGCTTTTCCGCTTTTTTACCATCACCCATAAGCTTTGAGAGGATATTAAATTTTGGTATATCTATATGAGGTATTACATACAAGTTTCCATAACCACTACCTTTCAATCTTGGCATTCCTTTGCTAGGTATCGTAATTTTATCCCCTTCTTTCGTACCAGCTGGTATTTCCACCACAACGACATCTCCTTTTAAGCCCTTTATCTCTAATGTAGTACCCATCACGGCTTCTGGATATGTGATATTTACATCTACATACAAATCATCGCCTTTCCTTTTGAATATCTCATGAGGTAGTATCTTGGTTACTACGTAAAGATTTCCAGGCCTTCCACCAAAAAGTCCTGCGTGTCCTTGTCCATCAACCACCAATCTTGTCCCGTTATCAACTCCTGGCGGGATATTCACTGGTACAGTTTCTCTTTTGAAGATGTAAGATTGTCCCTTACATTTTTTACAAGCCTCTCTTATATAACCACTACCACCACATTGGGGGCAGGTGGTGGATATAGAGAAAAACATAGCTCTTTGATTTATACTACCAGTTCCTTTACAGGTAGGACATACTTTTTCTGAGTTTTTATCATAACCATACCCACCACATACATCGCAGGGAATACCCTTTTCTATCTCTAGATTTACCTTCTTGCCAGTATAGGCTTCTTCTAATGTCAATTCAACGGTTTTTACTATGTCCTCACCGTTTACAGGTCTTTGCTGTCTTGAGGAGCTCTTAGACTTTCTACCTCCTGTAAATATATCTTCTACATCACCAAAACCAAAGAAATCTTTTAAAATGTCTTCCAAGTTTCCAAAGTCTACATTTGTCCTTGTCCATGCATCTTGGCCTTGATTCATACCGGCGGATAGCCCTTCTTCTCCAAATTGGTCGTAAATTTTTCTCTTATTTTCATCGGATAGTACTTGATAAGCTTGATTTATCTCTTTGAACTTCTCCTCTGCCCCCGGTTCTTTGTTAAAGTCTGGATGATATTTTCTTGCCAACCTACGATAGGCTTTTTTAATCTCCTCTTGTGTGGCGTTTCTGCTAACCCCTAGTATCTCGTAGTAATCTCTCTTCATGGATATTATTATAAAATATTAGTGTATTATTGTCAACTGCTTTATATCAACTTTTACAATAAAAGCCAAATACTATGATAATTTTTCTATATTTAT
>CAZTLC010000130.1:0-3265 GCA_964614295.1 uncultured Aquificaceae bacterium
AAAAGGATATTATGTTCAAACACAGCTTTTATACGATAGATATATTGGTATAGGAAAACCTGCAATAGCGCTTAGATATGAAGAGGATGAAGATAAAAATTACTACATAAATCCACTAAATCAAAACGATTTTACAAATGCAAAAATAGGACTTTTTAGTGCTGCAGTTGACTATTATATAACTGGCTTAAATGCAAGTGTAGGACTTGAAGCTACAAGAACAGTGCCAAATGCAAATTTAATCGGTGCTACTGCCAACGGCAGTGATGTTCTTAAACCTTTCTGGGATTACACGTTGGCTATAAGAACTATATTTTGACATATAATATGTATCATGATAGAAATTAAAGGTGATATCTTTATAAATAAAGACGGTGAAGGATTTTTCGGAGAAGGACGCTATAAGCTCCTAAAACTTATAGACAGATACGGGTCTATATCAAAAGCTGCAAAAGAGATGAAGATGAGCTATAAAGCAGCCTGGGACCATGTACAAGCTATGAATAATCTAGCAGAAGAACCCATAGTTTACACTAAAACCGGTGGTAAAGACGGTGGCCAAACCATACTTACGCCGTATGGTAAAAAGCTCTTGAAAAACTATGAGCATATACAAGAAGAGTACCAAAAGTTTTTAGAGCTTTTAAAAGAAGAAGAATTAGAAAGTTTATACTTCATAAGGAGGTTATGTATGAAATTATCTGCAAGGAACCAACTCTTAGGGAAAGTAAGTTCTATAGAAAGGGGTCAGGCGGTATCTGAGGTTGTGATCTCAATAAGAAATGGTACCACCATAAAATCGGTAATTACCACAGAAGCAATGGATAGTCTGGATTTAAAACCCGGTAAAGATGTGGTAGCTATTATAAAATCCTCTGATGTTATGTTGGGGGTGGGAGAGGAAGTAGAAAAGCTATATCCCTTGAGTGTAAGAAACATATTGAAGGGTGTAGTAAAGCATATAGTTGAATCTGATGTAAATAGTATGGTAAAAGTTGACATAGGTTCTGAGATTACGATTAGTTCTGTAATCACGACAGAGTCTCTAAAAGAGCTTGATATAAAAGAAGGTTCTCACGTTTATGTCATTATAAAAGCTTCAAATGTGATGATTTATGTAGTTTAATGGAGGTGATTTTATGAAAAAGTTTTTAGTTTTTGGGCTTTTAGCAAGCAAAGTAGTCTTTGGTGCGACAATTACGGTAGCTGCTGCTGCTGATTTGAGGTTTGTATTGCAAGATTTAACGGCGCTCTACAAAAAAGAATACCCTCAAGACAAACTAAAGTTTATATATGGAGCTTCTGGTAATTTTTACAATCAGATAAGAGCTGGTTATCCTATAGATGTGTTTATGTCCGCTGATACCCATTACCCAGCGCTTCTTTATAAGCAAGGCTTGGTTTATAAACCAAGAGCATATGCCATAGGAAAATTAGCTCTTTTTACCGTAGAAGACAACATAGATGTAAACAATCCAAAGCTTGCTCTTTTAAAAGCCTCAAAAATAGCCATAGCAAATCCAAGAGTAGCACCCTATGGCATAGCCGGCATAGCAACACTTCATTGCTATCACATATACAACGATGTTAAAAATAAAATCGTATTCGGTGAAAATATAATACAAACCGCCCAATACGTAGCTTCTAAAAATGCAGATGTAGGACTAGTATCTTACTCGTTACTCTTGACCCCTCAGCTAAAAGGCAAAGGTAAAATTTATCTTATACCACAAGCCTGTTATAAGCCTATCGTCCAGGGTGCCGCTGTAGTAAAAACTACAAAAGATAAGAATGCAGCTATGAGATTTTTTAACTTTTTATACTCACCTGAAGCTATAAATATTTGGAAATCTTTTGGATATGGCATACCAAGATAAATGGATTACAAAGTCTTTCTAATAAGCTTTGAGCTTGCTACATCCACTACGCTAGTCCTCGGCGTAGTGGGTATTTTTATTGCTTATTTTTTGGCTTTTAATAAAAGTATTTTGGTAGATGTTATAGAACCTCTTATTATGAGCCCGCTGGTGCTTCCACCTACAGTGCTTGGATTTTACATAATCTATATATTTGGGCTTGGAAGCCCTATTGGACAATTTTTAAATCACTACCTTGGTATAAAGCTTGTTTTCAACTTTAAAGGGCTTCTTTTCGGGTCTATTATATATAGTTTGCCTTTTGCTGTTTCACCAGTGTTATCTGGTTTTAGGTCTGTACCAAAATCTATTATAGAAGCATCTTATACACTTGGAAAATCAAAGTTTTATACGCTTTTAAGAGTAATAATACCAAATGCAAAGTATTCTATAATAAGCTCTTTGGTACTTGTGTTTTCTCACACTATAGGTGAGTTTGGAGTAGTGCTCATGGTAGGTGGTGATATCCCGGACAAAACAAGAACAGCCTCTATAGCAATATTTGATTATGTGCAAGAACTAAACTACAAATATGCAAACATAACCGCTCTGATACTTTTTGGCATAGCTATAAGCACGCTTATATTCTTACAAATTTTAAAAAGGCTTCAAGAAGGATGATGCACATATGTATTGAAACTAATTTTTTTAAATTTGAAGTTAACCTTTCTAAAAGCCAGATACTTGGGATAGTAGGACCTTCCGGTATTGGCAAAACCACCACCTTAAGGGCTGTGGCTGGTTTAGAAAAGGCAAAAGGCAACATTACAGTAGATGATGAAGTTTGGCTTGATGAGCATACATTTTTAACTCCTCAAAAACGGTCTATAGGTTTTGTTTTTCAAGATTTTGCCCTATTTCCAAACATGAGTGTACTTGAAAATATAGCTTATGCTTCCTCAAAAGAAAAGGCTTTAGAAGTTTTAAAAGCTTTTAATATAGAGCATTTAAAAGATAAATATCCAAACAAGATATCTGGCGGTGAGCGTCAAAGAGTAGCGATAGCAAGAGCAATAGCTAGAAGCCCAAAAGTGCTTTTAATGGATGAACCATTCTCAGCTTTAGATAGAAAAACAAAACATTTTATACAGGATAAGATAGTAGAGTTTGCAAAAGCCAACAAATTTTACACTATATTTGTAGCCCATGACATCAGCGATATTGCTAAACTATCTGATTTCGTTTTCTTAGTAGAGGACCAAAGAATCATTCCAAAAGAAGAATTTGAAGATTATATTTTAATCTAAAAATTTAATGTATCAAATATTACAATATTGTTATAATAATAACAATTATCAAAAATTTGTATACTTCATGACAAGCCTGTATTATCCTTGATTCCCAATAAA
>CAZTLC010000131.1:0-3208 GCA_964614295.1 uncultured Aquificaceae bacterium
GAATATTCTAAAACCAAAAACTATTGCAAATTACCTTAGGGATGTTATAAAATCTTCTAAACTTAAAGAAGGTTGTGGATTTAAGGTATGAAGGTTTGATTTTGTGAAGTATGTTCCTTTTGAAAATCTTAAAGCCCCTACTAAGCTTACCATAGCTGCGTTATCTGTGCAATATTTTATAGAGGGAATATAACACTCCACATCAAGGATATTTAGCTTTTCTCGTAATCGTTTGTTGGCAGCTACTCCACCTACTACTACAAGGCGTTTCATATTTGTTTTTTTTATAGCTTTTTGCAAAGTCCTTATAAGATGATTTACTATCGCCTCTTGGTAAGAATAAACTAAAGCTTCTTTAGGATAGTTGTTTACGTTTTCTCTCAAGAAGGTTTTTAAACCACTGAAAGAAAAGGCTATCCTATCATCTTTTATAGGTGTTGGAAAATCTATGGTTTCTGGCTTTTCATAGGAAGATAAAAACTTTTCTATGGCAGGGCCACCTGGATATTGAAGACCAAGAAGCACAGCTCCCTTGTCAAAGGCCTCTCCTGCAGCATCATCAAGGGTTTTCCCTATAAGCTCATAATTTTCAAAATCTTTTACAAGATGCACCTCCGTATGCCCACCAGATACCACAAGCGCCAAAAAGGGATACTCCACTTTATATTCTAAAAATACAGAGTATATGTGAGCTTCTATATGATGGACTGGGACAATGGGTATATCCATCGCATAGGAAAAACCGCTCGCAAAAGAGCTTCCCACCAAAAGCGATAAGATAAGGCCAGGAGATGTGGTAAGCGCTAAAAAATCTATGTCTTTTGGTGTTGTATGGTTTCTTTTTAAAAGCTCATAAAAAAGTATATAAAGATTTTTTGTATGCTCTCTGGAGCAAAGCTCCGGGACTATGCCATTGTAAGCTTTATGGAGATTTACCTGTGAACTCAATATACTATCAATAAGACCTCTTTTTGTGCTATATAGAGCTAAAGCAGTATCATCGCAAGAGGTTTCAATACCAAGGCATAGCTTTTCCTCATTCATCTATCTATCAGGAGGCTTTCTTTTCTTTCTTTTCCTCTTGGGATTTTACAGGCTTTCCTTCTAAATAATCTATGGCAGCTTTTAGTTGAGGGTCTTTGTTTGGAAGGAGTATCACCTTTTGCTTATCACCTTTTAGTCTCATATTTTCTATGGTCTTTAAAAGTTCTTCTTGGGCTTTTGCTGGGAATTTTATCACAATATCTGGCATTATACCTTTTTTGTTTATACATATGCCAGCGGGCGTATACCAATAAGCTATGGTAAGCTTGAGTCCTGCTCCATTTTCTAAAGGTATGAGGTTTTGCACAGAACCCTTACCAAAGGTTTTTTCGCCTATGATGGTAGCTCTATGATAATCTTTCAAAGCACCCGTTACTATCTCAGCAGCACTTGCAGTACCACCGTTTACAAGCACCACTACCTTATCGTTTGTGGGTATAAGAGGATTTTCTTTGGTATAGTACTTGTGCTCTCCCACTACTCTACCTTTTGTGTAAACCACAAGCTTATCTTTTGGTAAAAATACGTTTGCCACTTTTATAGCCTGTGTTAGAAGACCCCCTGGGTCATTTCTCAAATCAAAGACAAACTCATTTGCTCCTTTTGCTTCAAGCTTTCTAACGGCTTTCGCAAGCTCGCTATAGGCGTTTTCTTGGAATTGCACGAGCTTTATATAGCCTATATGCTTATCTATCATCGTAGCTTTTACGGCTGGGACTTTTATAATTTCTCTCGTGAGCTTGAAAGTAAGAGGATGGTCTACACCTTTTCTAAATACCGTAAGGGTCACCGTGGTGCCTGGTTTTCCTTTTATAAGCTTGATAACTTTAAAAAGGTTCATATTTGAAGTATCTTTACCATTTATCTTTATAATGATATCTCCAGCTCTCATACCGGCTTTGTAGGCTGGGGTTCCTTCTATAGGAGCTATTACTATGGGCCTTCCGTCTTTTCTTGCTATCTCAATACCTATACCACCAAATTGGCCTTCGGTATCTTGGGTAAACTCTTTGTATTCGGATGGCGTAAAGAAATCGGAAAATGGGTCAAGAGATTGTAGCATGCCGTTTAAAGCGCCGTAAATCATCTTCTTAGTGCTTGGGTTTACTACGTAGTTTTGCTTTGTGATTTCAAAAACATCCATAAAAAGTCTTATATAATCAGCGTCTGATTCGTGTTTTTTGCTTTGTTCTGCTTTAGCACCTACCAAAAATCCACCTACAAACACCAAAGGTATTGTTAAAGCCAAAGATGTTTTTTTCATTAATTTTTCTCCTATCATGGTTTTAAAATATATATGCTTTTTATGTTTTTAATATAAAACTTTGCATTTCCAAGGCTACCAATCCCATAACAAGCCATATCTCTTGAAACACTGACTAGCTTTCCACTTGGATTGGTGTTTGTTTTCAAATCAACTTCCACCTCATTCCCCCTAAAAGCTTCAACGTTTATTGACTTCACAGCGTTTAAATCCACAAAGTAGCTAAGAGACCCATCTTTTACATCTATATAAGTCCTACCGTCGCAGTTGCAGTTTTGCAATATATGAGATGTGCCTGTATTGTCTATAACTTTGCAAACTATACCTGTGGGTACGCTTTGCATCGGGGTTGTCTCACCCATACCATAGCTTATACCAAAAGCCAAAAACACTCCAAAAAGTATTGAGCTTTTCTTAAAAGCCTTAAACATATCAATTTAATTATATCACAAAAGCGCTAACATTGTATTATATAGCTTATAATCCGATGATAAAGTTTTTCATTGTAAAACCGCCCTCAAAGGCGGATATCTAAAGATGTTTACTGATTTGATAGAGCTTCTATAAGCTCAGGAGCAGAACCATCAAATACATAGACGTTTGTATAGCCAAGGGCTTCTAAGTATCCCATCGCTCTGTTAGCAAATTTTACAAGTTTACAGGTGGTGATGATAGGAGCCTCCTTATCTTTGGGTAGTTTGTTAAGTTGCTTGGTGATATCTGTTATTGGTATGTAGTAGGCATTTTTTATGTTTGCTTCCTCTACGTTTTTGCCTTCCACTTTGCCTACTGGTCTTACATCCAATATAGTAGCTCCGTTTTTGTAAAGCTCTTTTACTTTCTCAATGTCTATAAGCCCCAAATTTGGCTTTTTCTTGTCCTGTTCAATAGCTTTCTCAA
>CAZTLC010000132.1:0-3101 GCA_964614295.1 uncultured Aquificaceae bacterium
CAATCACTATAGAACTATCAAACAATCAGGATATAGCTTTTATCAAAAATACCCTATACTTTTTCACAAACAAAAGGATAAACACTATTATATTAAACGAAGAAGAGTTTTTAGAACACTGGAACAACTTTTTATCCCAATCTTATCAGACAAGGGATGAGCAAGATATAAAGCTTGAGTTTGAGACCTTAGACCTTTCCAAGGATGAGCTTGAAAGCCCAGCTATCATATTTGTCAACAACATCTTATTAAAAGCCATAAAAACAGGGGCTTCAGATATCCACATAGAACCTTATGAGAAGAACGTATACGTGAGAATGAGAATAGACGGGAAGCTAATAAACATAGAAGAGCTTACCAACAGTTTTTACCAAAGTGTTTTATCCCGTATAAAGGTAATAGCAAACATGAACGTAGCAGAAAAAAGACTTCCCCAAGATGCGAGGTTTAGAATAAAGATATCCAAAAAAGAGATTGATATAAGAGTATCTACAGTGCCCTCTTTGTTTGGTGAAAGGGTGGTGCTTAGGATATTAGACCAATCAAACAAAACATTGGAGCTTGAAGATTTGGGGCTTTCAAAAGAAGAATATCAAAAGATACTAAATATAATATCAAAGCCCTACGGCATAATCCTCGTAACAGGACCTACTGGAAGCGGAAAATCCACAAGTTTATACGCTTTTTTAAAAAAGCTAAAAAACCCATCAAAGAATATCATCACAATAGAAGACCCAGTGGAGTATCAGATAGAAGGCATCTCTCAGATACAGGTAAATCCAAAGGTGGGGCTTACCTTTGCCTCGGGGCTTAGGTCTATTTTAAGACAAGACCCAGATATAATAATGATAGGGGAGATAAGAGACAAAGAAACCGCTGAGATAGCTATACAAGCTGCTTTGACAGGCCATTTAGTATTGTCCACGCTTCATACCCAAAACGCTTTATCAAGCATCACAAGAATTTTTGATATTGGAATAGAACCATTTCTCATAGCCTCTTCGGTGGAAGGACTCATCGCCCAAAGGCTTGTAAGAAAGATATGTCCTCATTGTAAAAGCCCTTACAATCCTTCAGAGATAGAGATAAGAGAGTTAGGATTGGAACCAAAAGATTATACGTTTTACAAAGGGCTCGGCTGTGAGTATTGTATGTATTCTGGTTATAAGGGGCGTATCGGGCTTTTTGAAATAATAAACGTTGATGATAAGTTAAAAAATCTCATATCTCAAAATCCATCTTGGGATTATCTTAAAAGCCAAATAAACTATAAAACGCTTTTAGAAGACGGCATAGAAAAGATACTAAACGGTATCACCACCACCGAAGAAGTACTTCAAGTGTGTAAGATTGAGGAAAACCAGTGAACATACTACTTGGCATAACAGGCGGTATAGCTTGCTATAAGAGTTTAGAGCTAATAAGAATTTTAAAAAAGAAAAACCACAATGTAAAGGTTATCATGAGCCCCTTTGCCAAGGAGTTTATAAGCCCAATGATAGTGAAAACGCTATCTCAGGATGAAGTTTATATAGATGATATCTGGAAACACCATCCTCTTTGTCATATAGATTTGGCAAGATGGGCAGATGCTTTTACAATAGCCCCTTGCACCATAAATACCCTTTCAAAGTTAAGATACGGCATAGCGGATAACCTTCTTACCACCACAGCGTTAGCCTACAAAGGATACATACTCTTAGCCCTTTCAGCCAACACAGTTATGTATGAAAAAGATATCACGCAAGAAAATATAAAGAAGATAGAAGAGTATAAGTTTAAAATCATAGAACCAGTTTATGGGCTTCTTGCATGCAACGAAGAAGGTATTGGCAAGATGGCAGAACCAGAAGAGATAGCTTTTTATATACAAAGTGCCAACGAAAAGCCCATACTAAAAGGCAAAAAAGCCCTTGTGATAGGTGGGGCTACAAAAGAGTATATAGATGACGTGAGATACATATCAAATGGCTCTTCTGGTAGAATGGCAAGATATCTTACGATGGGGCTGAGGGTTTTAGGTGCCAAAGGAGAGTTTCTTGATGTATCAAATATGGATGTGGATGGAGCTTTTCAAAAAATAGTAAATATCTTCCAAGATTACGATATTATCATAATGAACGCTGCCATATCAGATTATAAGGTTTCATCAAAGTATCAAGGAAAGATTAAAAAACATGAAGATAGTATAGTTTTAGAGCTTTTAAAAACAAAAGATATCTTAAAAGAGCTTGGCAATATTAAAAAACCCCATCAAAAGCTAATAGGCTTTGCCTTAGAAGAGGAACAAAAGCTCATAGAAAACGCCAAGGCAAAACTCCTAAACAAAAACTTGGACGCCATCGTAGCAAACCCGATATCTGTAATGGGGTCTGATGAGTTTGAAGGTTATGTCATTACACATACTTTTATTAAAAGCATAAAAAAGATGCCAAAAGATATGGCAAGCGTAGAGATTTTGAAAGCCGTTAGTGATATTTTATGATGATTTTTATCCTTTTATTATGAATAATTTGTGTTATATTTATGTGTTTGTGAGGTTAGTTTATGGAAACAGTTGATACAAGAGGCTTGTTTTGTCCGTTGCCCCTTACGTTGGTATCAAGAAAGTTAAAAGAGATTCCAGTGGGTGAAAAACTCATGGTGATGGCAGATGATAAAGCCTTTAAAAAAGATATAGAGATATGGGCTTTTGAATCTGGAAACAAACTATTAGATTTCAAAGAAGAAAACGGCTATTACGTAGCCATCGTAGAAAGGGGCAAGGGTTTCAAAGGCGAAAAGCTAATGGATAAGATAAAGTTTATAGCCCTTGGTGTAAAACTGCACGCCATAAAACATATGCTTGATATAATCCCCTTTGGTAAACCGAAATACCTCATCACCTTTGTATCGGTATCAGAGGGAGTAAGAGCGGATAAATTCTTACAAGAAAAAAATATGAACTCTTACGTAAAACTCCCAGTCCCAAAAGAGATATACCCCCATTGCGGTATCGTATTTGGCTTTTCATCAAAGGAAAAAGCCTTTGAAACTTACAACTTCCTAAAACAAAACAAATTTGCTGTAGAAGATGTCTTTGCCATAGAAAAAGGCGGATA
>CAZTLC010000133.1:0-3053 GCA_964614295.1 uncultured Aquificaceae bacterium
TATAGATATATCAAAGTTAGTAAAAGATAAAGCGATAGATATAAGCGATGTAGATAAGTTAGATACCTTTGGTGCGATATTTGTATTGGGGCTTTTAGAAACACACAAAGATAAAGAGCTTGTGGGTAAAAAAGAGCATATAGAGTTTATACAACATGTAAAAAACCTCATGAGCTATGAAAAAAAGAGCGATAAGAAGGATAAACACTTTAAAATATCCCTTAGTTTTTTAGAGTATATAGGAGGTCTTGTTTATCAAGCTTTTAGAAGTATAAAAGATATGGAGTTTGGTTCTTTTTTAAAAGAGATAGAGAATTCAGGAATTGGTTCTTTGTTTATCTTGGGGGTGCTTTCTTTTTTAGTGGGTATAGTGATAGCTTATCAGAGTGCAAATGAGCTTATAAGCTTTGGAGCAAATATATTTATAGTAAACTTGATTGGTATATCTGCTTTTAGAGAGCTTGGACCTCTTATCACAGGCATTATACTAGCAGGAAGAGTGGGTAGTGGATACACCGCAAATATAGGTATAAGGAATGTTTATGAAGAGCTTGATGCCATTGAAGTGATGGGAATATCTCCTTTTGTGGTCTTTGGTATACCAAGGATACTCATCCTTACTTTGATAACGCCTATATTGGTGCTTTTTTCAAGCAACCTTATGGTGCTTGGAGGTGCCATCATAGCAAACACTTACTTGGATATACCTTTTAATATGTTCTTTGAAAGGCTTAGGGAAACGGTGGGTTTTACGCAATTGTTTGTGGGACTTATAAAAGCACCGTTTTTCGGAGCTTACATAGGACTTATTGGTACTTATTTTGGTTTTTACGCTGGTAAAAAACCAGAGGATGTTACATTGAATGTTATGAAAAGTGTGGTGATGAGTATTTCTGGTATCATCGTCATTGATGCTTTGTTTTCTATAATATTTGCAAAGATAGGTATATGATAGAGTTTAAAAACGTTTACTCTTCTTACGGTGATTATTATGTTCATGAGGACATAAGCTTTAAGATAGAAAAATCAGAGATTGTGGCTATAGTGGGTGGGAGTGGTTCTGGTAAGAGTACATTGCTGAGGCTTATGCTACTGCTTTTAAAACCAAAATCTGGTGATATATACTTTGACAATCATAAGATAGATTACAACGATGAAAAGATGATACAAAGTATAAGAGATAGGATGGGGGTCGTTTTTCAATTCAATGCACTTTTTAACTCTATATCAAGCGTTGAGAATGTTATGTATCCAGTTTTAAAAAAGACATCCCTATCAAAGGATATGGCTTTTAAAAATGCTATAGTCAAGTTAAACATGGTAGGTTTTAAAAATATATGGGCTTATCCGGGAGAACTTTCTGGGGGTATGAAGAAGAAGGTGGCTTTGGCAAGGGCTCTAGCTTTAGAACCAGATATGCTTATATTAGATGAACCCACTTCTGGTTTAGACCCGATATCCGCCGATGAATTTGACAATCTTATAAAATCTATAAGGGATAACCTTGGAACCACCGTTGTAATGGTCACCCATGATATAGCCTCTTTGAAGATAGTGGATAAGGTGTTATTGCTCTATAATAAAAAACTCATCTTTGATGGGCATCCTTCTTTACTAAAAGCCCAAAACCATCCATGGATTCAATCTTTTATAAAAGGCCAAAGGGGGCATTGCTATGATTGAAGGAAAACCAAAATACACTATGATAGGTTTTTTTATAGTGTTTGGAATGGGTATTCTATTGGCCACAATTTACTTTTCTACAAGCTTTTTCAAAGATAGAGACATGGATACTTACTATATTCTCACGAAATATTCTGTGGCTGGTTTATCTGTGGGCTCACCGGTAAAGTATAAAGGTGTAGATGTAGGAAAGGTAAGCGCTATAAAGATAGCAAAAGACCAAGAAACCCTTGAGATAAAGATATCCGTGGATAAAAACCTTGATTTGAGGAAAAATGTCATAGCAAGTCTTGGTATTGCTGGTATAACAGGACTTTCTTATATAGATTTGGAAAGGGATAACAAGGCAAAAGCCTTTTACGATAAAGATTTGGACGCTTACGTAATCCCTATGAAACCCTCAGAACTCCAACAAATATCAGACTATATGCCTCAAATACTTGACTCTGCCAATGAACTTATAAAAAATCTAAACAACATACTCTCTTCCAAAAACACCAAGAAAATTGATGTATTGTTTAACAATATAAACGATACTATAAACAATCTAAATAGCCTCATCAGTGCTTCCAAAAGCTCTTTGTCAAATACCAACAACGTTTTATCGGCTTTTAATAAAAAGCTTAATGAACTAAACGTTAAGGATATAAATGATACGGTAGAAAAGTATAACCTATTGGCAATGAGATTAAACCAAGAGACTAAAGAGCTTGATATTCTTCTTAAAAGCCTCAAGACAAACTCAGATACTCTCACCACAAATGTATATCCTAAGATAGACCAAACACTACAAAATATTCAAAATACTTCAAAAGAGATGAAGCTACTTATCAAACATATAAAAAATCATCCAAACGCATTTTTTATTATCCATCACACCAAACCTTTTCCACTGGAGGAGACAAGATGAAAAAGCTTCTTTTGGTATTTGGTATGATATTGATGTCTTCTTGTGCTTTTGTGCAAAAAGAAAAAACTATAGAGTTTATAAAACCTAAAGAAATCTATAAAAACAATATGGTGGTTTATCTTTCGGATGTGAGTTCCCCGAGATATTTGGATACCGATGATATGGCTTATATTTATAAAGATAATTTAAGATATTTTGCAAAACATCGTTTTCCTTGTAGTTTAAACTGCACCGTTAAAAACTACCTTCTGGAGGCACTACCTTATTTGGTGCAAAAGCCCATATCAGACTACAAGCTTTCAATATACATATACGAATTTGCACCGGAGTTTGAAACTATCCACAATGGAAAAATGATTTTAAGAGCAAGATTTTACTTAAAGCATAAAAACACATACAGAATAGAAGACTTTAACTACGAAAAAGCTTTTTCTGTCAAAGACTTTAACGCTCTTATGAA
>CAZTLC010000134.1:0-3006 GCA_964614295.1 uncultured Aquificaceae bacterium
TTAAAAGAGTTTCCATAGGTTTATAAGCTTTTAATAAACAAAAAGATAAACCCAAAGCGATGTGATATAATACTACCACTTTGGAAGCAAACCTTATTGTTGATGAATCTAAAACTAATAAAGATGTATTAAAAGCGGTGCTTGGTGTTGCTACGCCTGTTATCATATCAAATTTACTCTATACTGTTGAAACACTCGTATCGCTTATCTTGGTAGCCCATCTTGGAAAAAGTGCTATAGCTGGTGTTGGATATTCAATATCTATGATGTGGTTTGTATATTCTTTGATGGCTCTTACTTACAACGGCACATCCATCATAGTATCTCATAGAGTGGGTGCTGGTAAGGGATTTTTTGATGTGTTTTTAAGTGGTATGGTTTTGTCGTTTTTATTATCAATGCCTATAGCCATGTTTGGAACAGAGCTCATACCAAAACTTATGCTCTTGTTTGGAGCTAAGGAAGATATAGCTAATATAGCTAAATTATATTTAAAGCCAATATTTTTAGCAGCGTTTATACAGTTTGCTACAGAGATATTTTACGCCACTTATAGTGGTATGGGTCAAACGAAGTTTCCTTTCAAAGTCTCTGTGGTTATGAATATTACTAATATAGCGAGTTCTTACGTGCTTATAAATGGAAAGCTTGGCTTTAAGGCTTTTGGAGTGGAAGGAGCTGCTTTTGGTATCGTAATATCTGAGGTTGTTGGGTTTTTAATCTATGCATATGTACTATTTGTAAAAAAACCTTTTGGTGATTTTTCTTTTAAAAGCCTAAAAACTACGTTGGACATGCTAAAACTTGGTTTACCAGTGACTTTTGATAGAGGGCTTACAAGCCTTTCGTTTAACCTTTTTGTAGGGTTTGTGGCAAGATTCGGTGACACAGTGTTGGCAGCCTATCAGATAGGGCTTAGGTTAGAAGGTATATCTTTTATGATAGGATACGCTCTTAGCATATCTGCAAGCGTCTTAACAGGTCAAAATTTTGGTGCTGGTAATCTGAAGGGAGCTTTTAGAGGGGCTAGGGTTATTGCAAACTTTAGTGCTTTGGCGATGGGTGTAGTAGGGCTTGTAGTAATTGCTCTATCAAGGTATATGGCGATGATTTTTACAAACGATAAAAATATCATACATTATGCCGAAATATACCTTATTATGGTAGGCCTCACTCAAGTGTTTTTATCCTATAGTTTTGTGCTTTCAGGAGCTATAAAAGGTCTTGGAAAGACTTATATACCTATGTTTATAAACATCTTATCTTTTTGGATTTTTAGGATAATACCTATATTTGTTATGTTAAAATATATTTTTAATCCTTATATACCGTGGATATTTATGAGTGTTGAAACACTGGCAAGGGCTATTTGTTTTTTGGCGATATTTAGATATTTGGAGAAGACCAATGGATAGCATGGCAAATATAAACGTTGAACTGATGAATCTAAGACAAACAGTAGAAGAGCAGAAAAAGACTATAGAGAAGAAGGATAAAACCATAGAAACCTTAGATAGAGAGCTTGTTAAATGTAAAACCGAATATGAGCTTTTAGAAAAAAGGAACAAGGAGATAAGACAAGAGCTTGACAACATAATGAAGATAGTAGAAGATGTAAAAGCCATGATAGAATCAAAA
This sequence comes from uncultured Aquificaceae bacterium, assembly GCA_964614295.1. Taxonomy (GTDB): domain Bacteria; phylum Aquificota; class Aquificia; order Aquificales; family Aquificaceae; genus Hydrogenobaculum. The sequence goes on from CAZTLC010000134.1 coordinate 1,639, forward strand.
GACCAGTACATAAAATCCTTAGAAGAGGAAAAGAAAAGACTCACAATACTAAATATAGGTTTATTTGTGGCAACGCTTATTTTGATAGCGATTGTTATAGTATTTTCAATAAAATCATGAAAACTCTCATAGTGGTGCCTGCTCGTCTAAAATCCACCAGACTAAAACATAAACCTTTAATAGATATATGTAGCAAACCCCTCATAAGATGGGTGATAGAAAATCTAAAAAGAACGGGTTTTAATATACTTCTTACATCGGATAGCGATGAAGTGTATAAAGAGGTGAAAGACTTAAATATAGATTTTGTAAAAACAAAAGAGGAGCTAAACTCTGGTAGTGATAGAGTATATGAGGCTTCAAAGGATTTTGATGTGGATTTTATCATCAACCATCAGGGAGATGAAGTATTTTCTTACAAAGAAGATATAGAAAATCTTGTTAAAAGCTTAGAAAACTCACCAGTAGCAAGCTTATATACAACTCTTGATGAAGATTCACCACACAATGTAAAGGTTGTGCTTGATAAAGAATCAAACGCTCTTTACTTTTCCAGAGCTTTGATACCTTTTCAAAGGTATAGCGTTGACTCTATATATCCATTGAAGCATATAGGTGTTTATGCTTTTAGAAAAAAAATATTAGAAAGGTTTGTAAAACTGCCTCAAAGCATCTTAGAACAGATAGAGAGTTTAGAGCAACTAAGGCTTTTAGAAAACGGCATCCCCATAAAAATGATTTATACAAAAAATTTTTATCATGGTATTGATGTAGAAGAAGATATAGAGATTGTAAAGGAGATACTATGCAAAACTACATAATATGGGGAAGAAACCCTGTTATTGAAGCCCTGATATCGGGTCAATCTATGGAAAAGATACTAATAGCTCACGATTCAAAAGCCCCAAAAGAGCTTTTGGAGCTTGCCAAAGAAAGAGGTATAAAAGTCCAGATAGCCCCAAGGCAAAAACTAGAAGAGCTTACAAACACGAAAAAGACTCAAGGCGTAGTAGCGATATTAAGTCCTATTACATACATAGAAGAAGAGGAGCTTTTTAAAAAAACCATAAAGGAAAAAGGCTTTTTTGTGGTATTAGACCATATCACAGACCCTCAAAATATAGGTTCTATAGCAAGGAGTGTGGAGGTATTTGGAGGTGTGGGGCTTTTAATACCAAAAGATAGAAGTGCCCCTATAAACCCTACTGTAGTAAAATCCTCTTCAGGAGCCATCTTCCATCTTAAAATCTCAAAAACCCCAAGCATAAGTAAAGCCCTTAAGCGCTTTAAAGATTTGGGAGGATGGGTATATGGCTTAGAGAAAGGGGGAAAGGATATAGCGGGGGTGGATTTTGCTTATCCTATGTG
>CAZTLC010000135.1:0-2987 GCA_964614295.1 uncultured Aquificaceae bacterium
GGTAAATCTATCATAGTTTATTCGGAAGTTCCACAAGACAAACTTAAAGAGTTTAAAAAGATATTTCCATTTGCTTTTGAGATAAAAGATATAAGCAAGTTAAAAAACTTAAAGGAAATTAAATAACTCTTTCATACCATCTGATACCAATATCGGTTTTTTATGATGGTTTATATTTATAAACTCGTTTGCCACAGTATTTTTTTCTTTTAAAAGCCTTGAAATCACATCCTTTTTACTTTTTGATACAAAAAATATCAACTGACATACCTTTGATATGGCATTTTCATTTAAAGAAATCCTTCTTATACCTGAAGGAGATATACTTACAAGAGCATTTTCGCATCTATAGGTTATATTTTTATCTGGAAATATAGAAGCACAATGTCCATCTTCTCCTATGCCAAGAAGAGCTATATGTATAGGGTTTTTAGATACAATATATGAAAACTCTTCACAATCTCTTATTATATCTCCTGATTTGTAAATAGGTTCTATATTTAAATGTTTTGAGATATTGTGATAGTTGCTATTTTTATCGGTGTTTGGGACATAGCGCTCATCTGTTAGGAAAAATGTAAAGTTTGGAAAATGATATTTTGACATAAGCTCATATAGATATAAAGGTGTATTTCCACCTGCAAGAGCTATGTTTAGTGTTAGTTTTTTGGCTTTTAGGAAAAATTTTAGTAAAAACTTAGAAGAGTCCTCAAAGGATTCAAAATCAAACACTTTTATGTCATCTAAAAAATATACCACTCTCTGCCGTCCTTTTTTATAAATTCATCTGCGGATTTAGGACCGTAAGAACCCACTTCGTAAAGCTCTATATCTTTAGACTCTTGCCACTTATCCAAAAGCGGTTGATACAAAGCCCAGGCAAGCTCCACTTCATCTTCTCTTAAAAACAGCGTTTGATTTGAGTTTATTATATCCAAAATAAGCGTTTCATAAGCCTCTGTTGGGATTTGATTATGTTCCATACTCATAGAAACTTCCAACGGGCAAGAGAGAAAATCAGAGTTTGGAGCTCTTATATCAAGCCTCAACTCTATATTTGTGATAGGAGCTATCTTTATAACTATTTTATTTTCCTTTGGTTCACAACCTATAAGTTTTGTAAAAGATGTTGGCATATTTTTTAACACTACAATTATCTCTGTAGCCTTAGTTTTTAACTTCTTACCAGTCCTAAGATAAAAAGGTACACCGTGCCATCTAAGATTATCTATATAAAGCTTTATAGCAGCGTAAGTTTCTGTTTTAGAGCCTTGCTTAACGCCTGGTTCCATCGCATATCCTTCATATCTTCCAAGCACCACATCGCTTATATCTGGTATTTTAACGGATTTTAACACCTTTACTTTCTCGTTTCTTATCTCTTCTGCATCTATACAGCAAGGGGGCTCCATCGCTATAAATGTCATCATCTGGGTAAGATGATTTTGTATCATATCTTTAAAAGCCCCAAACTTGTCATAATAAGCAGTCCTTCCTTCAATACCAATATCTTCTAAAGCTGATATCTGAACATGGTCTATAAAGTTTTTGTTCCAAATACCTTCAAACATATAGTTGGCAAACCTAAAACTAAATATGTTTTGAACCGCCTCTTTTCCTAAAAAGTGGTCTATCCTGTATATCTCTTTTTCTAAAAAGAATGTATGTAAGAGGTTGTTTAGTCGTTTTGCAGATTCCAAATCGTAGCCAAAAGGTTTTTCCACCACAATCTTTCTTTTGTTTGTCATGTCAAGAAGTACATGTCCTATATTTTTTATGGCTGTCTCAAAAAGGTTTGGTGGTATAGCAAGATAAAATACCAACTCATCTTTTTCAATCTCTTTTATAAAGTTAAAATCCTTTGGATTTGTGACATCTACATTTATATAATCGCAGATTTTTGCATAGTCCTCCCCTATGGTATTTACCATGCGTTTTAAAAATTCCTCTTTATTTGATTCTCTGGAGCAAGAGATAATTTTTTTAGGATTTATCTTACCTTCTTTATAGAGCTTTGCAAGGCTTGGATGTATCTTCTTCCAAGCCAAATCGCCGTTTCCACCAAAGAGTATAAAAGTAAAGCTACTCATCTTTCTTTATAGGATGCTGACCAAATTCATACCTTAAGGCTGCTAAAAGCCTATCTCTAAAACTCTCCTCTTCCCTTGACCTAAACCTCATAAACAAAGACTCTGTAATAGCAGGCATCGGCACCCCTTCGTTTATAGCCTCTATCACACTCCATCTTCCCTCTCCAGTGTCTTCTACATAAGGTTTTATATCTTCTAAAAGCCCAAAATCTTGTAAAGCCTTGTAAGCTAGTTCCACAAGCCAAGATGCTACAACGCTCCCTTTTGTCCAAACTCGTAAAGCCTCTTTTAAATCTACATGTGGTTTAGACCTATGAATTAAATCCATACCCTCTGCAATACTTTCCATCATACCGTATTCTATAGCATTGTGCACCATCTTTACAAAATGCCCCATACCAGCACTTCCCATGTATCCAAAACCAATCCCCTCGTAAGCCAAATCCTTTAGTATAGGGCTTATAAAATCAAAATCCTCTTTATCACCACCTACCATTAGAGAAAATCCTCTCTCATAACCCCATATACCCCCAGAAGTCCCAACATCCAAAAATTTTATACCAACTTCTTTTAACTCATTATAACGCCTCATAGAATCTTTATAATAAGAATTACCACCATCTATTATCAAATCACCTTCTTTTAGGTGAGGCTTTGCCTCTTTTATCACATCATCCACCGCACTTTGGGGCACCATAATCCAAAGCACCACTTTTTGATTTTTAAAAGCCTCAAACATCTCTTTATAAGTGGCAAAACATTTTATCCCATAAGAAGAGGCTTCTTTGGTACAATGCATGTTTCTATCAAACCCAAATACCTCATGACCCCTCTCTTTTAATCTCCTAGATAGCCCAAGCCCCATACGCCCAAGCCCAGAAAAAGCTATTTGCATAA
>CAZTLC010000136.1:0-2962 GCA_964614295.1 uncultured Aquificaceae bacterium
TAGCCTTTTTATGCATCTAAAACATAAAGGCTATGGTAGAATATTTAGATATGGGATATTGGAAAGGATTAATACATCAGTATAAAGAATATTTACCAGTTACCGACAAAACACCTATCATAACATTATACGAAGGCAACACTCCCCTTATAAAAGCCCAAAGAATACCAGATATGCTAAAAGTGAATGTGGAACTTTATTTTAAATTTGAAGGCTTGAATCCAACCGGTTCTTTTAAAGATAGAGGTATGACAATGGCCATATCAAAAGCTGCAGAAGCTGGCAAAAGAGCCGTGATATGTGCATCCACTGGCAACACATCGGCATCTGCTGCTGCTTACGCTGCAAGAGCTGGTATGAAAGCTTTTGTGGTACTTCCAAAAGGAGCTGTAGCACTTGGTAAGTTGTCCCAAGCTATTATATATGGAGCAAAGGTCGTAGCACTCCTTGGAAACTTTGACGACGCTCTTTTTATAGTAAGAAAGATTGGTGAGATGCTTCCGGTAGAAGTAGTAAACTCCGTAAACCCATATAGAATAGAAGGTCAAAAAACCGCTGCCTTTGAAATAATAGAAGCCCTCTCTGATGCTCCTACATATCACTTTATACCAGTAGGAAACGCTGGCAACATCACAGCTTACTGGAAAGGATACAAAGAATATCATGCTTTAGGAAAATCAAAAAGACTACCTATTATGATGGGCTATCAAGCAGAAGGCTCTGCTCCGATAGTAAAAGGATATCCTATAAAAAATCCTCAAACTATCGCCACCGCCATAAAAATAGGTAATCCTTACAGTTGGAGAAGTGCCATACAAGCAGCCAAAGAATCAAATGGAAAAATTGACGCAGTAACTGACGATGAAATCCTATACGCTTATAATCTCATAGCTTCTTGTGAAGGTGTCTTTTGTGAACCCGCTTCAGCTGCTTCTGTAGCAGGTTTTATTAAAAGCGCCAAAGAAGGAATTTTCAAAGAAGGTGATATTGTGGTTTGCACACTCACCGGCTCTGGTTTAAAAGATCCAGATACAGCCATGAAATCAGCTGAATCCCCCATAGAAGTACCACCGGATTTAAATAAAGTGCTAAGCCTTATAGATATTTAGTTTTAACTTTTTTCTATAATTATATCCCCATAATGTTCTTCTTGATATATATCTGCGTATCTATCGTACTGGATAAACATAAGAGCTGTAAATTGAACAATAGCTTTATCCTTTTCTATAATCTCAGAAAAATAAAACTTAGGACGCTCTCCAATGGTAGTTTTTAAATGTTCTATCACATCTTTTAATATAGATTTATGTAGTGGAATTTTACGTTTTTTAACAAATGGATGCTTCCTTTGATGTGAAATGGTATATTTTTTCCTCTCTTTAGGCATCTTAGGAGTCTGGTCTTCTTTTGATTCCGAAGGTTGGTCTTGGGATTCATCATACATCTTCACAAGTTCTTTTAAAGTAAGTCTTTGACGCTGTATTTTTGGTTTTGGAAATAGTATCTCAAGCTTTTTTTTAAATAAAAATGTAGCCGCAGAAAGGGCGTTGGCTGGTATCCTCATATCAAGAAGCTCCATATTCCTTATCTGTTCTATGTAAAGCTGCGCTAAGTTTGCTATATCTATACTCCAAGGGTCAATTTTACCTTCTTCCACAAGTGGTATCAAAAGGCTAAAAGGATGGTCCTCTGGAAGCTTAAACTCCATTTATATACCTTTCCACAAATGCTTTTAAAGCTTCTTTATCACCGTTGTACTCATATATTATATTTTCTAACGGTTCATCTATGACACCAACTTTTATTTTAGGAAAAGCCAAATACTTAAAACCTTCCAATATCAAGATATCAACATCTTTGAAAAAAGATAAAATCTCTTCAACAGTTTTGGGCTTTTGGTATAACACAAAAGTATCTCGTGAAAGAAGTGCGCTTTGGTGGTTTAAGGATAAAATTCTATTGGTATCTGAGTTTTCTTTATCAAAAATAGCATGACCTTTTGGATCATGTTTTAGATATGCAATCTTATAAGTGCTGCCAAGGGTTTTAATAAGATATTCAATAACGGTTGTTTTACCACTATTGTGATATCCCACAAAAGATAATACCTTCATAGAGATATTTCTGTGCCTATACCCTCTTTTGTAAATACTTCAATAAGGATTGAATGCTTTATCTTACCGTTTATGATATGGACTTTTCTAACGCCTCTTAATATGGCATCCACAGCTGAGGTAATCTTTGGTATCATGCCTTTGGTAATGGTGCCATCTTCTATGAGTCCTTTGTATTGGGCTTTTTGAATAGATGATATGGTCTTGCCGTTTTTATCAAGGATGCCATCTTTGTCTGTTAAAAAGATTAGTTTTTCAGCCCCAAGCTCACAGGCTATTTCGGTGGCTGCCATATCCGCATTTATATTGTACATTTGGTTTGTCTCCGGGTCTATACCAATAGGTGCTATCACAGGCGTATAATCATTTTGTATGAGTTCTCTTATAAGCTTTGTATTTACAGCCTTTACTTGTCCTACAAAGCCTATATCTTCGTTATTGTAATAGTATTTAGTGCATGTCAAAAGATTAGCGTCTATCCCAGAAAGTCCTATAGCTCCATGCATGCTTGACATCTCATTGTTTAGCATAGCCACTATATCTTTGTTTAGTTTACCTATAAGCACCATCCTTGCTACATCTAAAGATTCTTTATCGGTTTTTCTTATACCGTTTACAAACTCCGTTTGTATGTTTAATTTACTTAACATATTTGTAATATCTTTCCCGCCACCATGAACAAGCACCACTTTTATCCCCACATATCTAAGAAGAGCGATATCTTTCGCAAAAGAGCGCTTTAACTCATCCTCTTCCATGGCAGCCCCACCATACTTTACAACAAAAACCTTACCGTAAAAATCCCTTATAAAAGGAAGGGCTTCTTGCAGTATAGAAGCTTTTTCTAA
>CAZTLC010000137.1:0-2925 GCA_964614295.1 uncultured Aquificaceae bacterium
GTAAATAAGCTAAACCAACTTTAAAAATTGTCAATGATGTTTTAAGCATTGTCTATAATGGTTTCTACACTTCTTCTTTCAAAGAGGTTGGATACTTTTGGAAGTATCGTGGATTTTACTATTTCTTTAACATCGTCGTTTTCGTTTAGCTTTCTGGCACATCTTATAGTATCTCTCATGGAAAACACAAAGTCAATGGCTTCTTCTGATTGCCCAGATTGGTAGTCTCTGTAAGCTTTTCTAATGGATGATGCTATTTTTAAAAGCTCAAAAATCTTGTATAGATTTTTTATGGCAAGCTCTGATACATTTATCGTCTTGTCATGACTTATACCGTTTATCTTATCATACCAAAGGTATATAAAATCTTCTTTGGTAAGCCCTTCAAACCCAACTACATAGTCTTTTAGTATTAGAGCTTCGTCTGGATAGTAAAAGCCTTTTTCATCTTCAAAAGGTGGGTAGTCTATATAAAGTATCTCTGCCCTTGATTTTATATCTTGGGGAAGCTCTGATACACCTAAATAATTTTGTGGGTTCATGGCTCCTATAAAAAGCACATTTTTTTCAGCTTTTACTATGCTATCATAAGAAAGATACATATACCTTCTATAATCAAAGAGTGGGTTAAAAACCTTCACCAGCGATGTAGGAAGTGTGTTTATCTCATCAAAGAATATGATGGCATTTGGGGTTTCTAAGGCTTTTATGAGGTTTGATTTAGTTCTTTTGGTGCCTTCCTTTGGGTCGTATTCATATACAAATGTGATATCTTCTTTTTCCATCTTAGAATGACAAGGTATAATAAAAAGGGGTCTTTTAGTAAGAGCGCTATAAACTTCTATCAAAAAGTTTTTACCAACCCCAGCATCTCCTTCTATTATCACTATGCCTTCGTTGTATTTTAACTGGTCGTTTAGGGCTTTTGATAAAGAAGATAAATTTTGCACAAACCAAGGGGTGTCCTCAAAGCTGATGGTGGGGTTTAGGCTTATGCTGTCTTGATAACCAAAAAGCCCGTTCAATTTTGAAAGATATCTTGCAATCCATTTTGGTTTGTGTCTCATCTCGTCTATAGTAAGATAGTTGTTGTAGCGTTTTGGTTCTTTTGTAATACCATCTTCCCTTACAAAGGATATCTTAGAATATAGTTTTTGCTCTATTACGATTTTCTCCTCTAACTTTATTTGCCATCTTAATTTTTTTCTTATATTAGGTGGGATTTCTACTATAGTGTTCTCTATTTTGATAAAGTCTTTTTGGATATCAATCTTATAATTTTCTAATCTTCTATTTATTATAAATCTCTGGATTAGCTTGTTTAATCTCTCAAAAGCCTCGTTTTGCAAATCCCTTGGTAGGTTTAAAAAAACTTCCCTCGCTCTTTTTACCTCTTCTAAGGATTCCGCTTCTATCTGATTTGCTACAGTATTTTTTGATATGGCTTCTTCTACCTCTTTTAGATGCTTTTCTATGAGATTTTTTAAAGATATTATAGCTTTTTCTTTTAATGTTTCAAAGGCTTCTTTGTATCTTTCATCTAAGTTTTTACCAAACTCTTGGAGTTCTTCGTATATTTTTGCGTTCATGTTTGGTATCTGGCTTTTAAAAGCCTCAAACCTTAGCTCAATTCTTTTTTGGTAAAGCTCTTCTTCAGCTTTTTCTATAAGCTCTCTTATATCTTTGAAAGGATAAGATATCAACGTTTTTAACTCTTTTAACTCTGGAATATCCTCTGTTTCATTGTTTGATAACTTTTTCTTAAAATCCCTGTAAAGTCTTTGGGCATTTTTCTTGATGGCTTCTTGGCGTTCCTTTGGATAGTATAGATTTAATAAATTTGTATCAAACTTCTTAAGATAGTAAAGCTTGTTTTCTTTGTCAAAAAACGATGTATATATAGACCCATCTGGGGATACTTTTACCACCGAGTATCCGCCTTCTTCTAGACTTCCCATCTCTTCACCGGTTCTTGTATCAAGGAATGTAAGTCTATTCTCATCTTTGTCTGCTAAAAATACTATATGCTCATATACATCTATATCAGATGGATTGCAAGATAGTTGATATCTAAAGACTTCTGTTTTGGTGTTTAGGTTGTATCCTATAAGCTCTTTGCCTGCAAGATATAGTATATCATCTTTAAATGTGGCACAATATGAGGGTATATTTAGTTCTTGTAATATGTTTCCGTTTATATTAGCTATAACAGTCTTTTTTGTGCCGGATATGATTAGGTTTCTATTTCTTAAAAGCTTAATAAACTTTATCTGGTCAAAATCTTGAAGTCTGAATATGTTTTTTGGCTCTATGAGGCCTTTTTCAAAATCAAGTTCCACTATCACCACCTGATTGGAGATAGCACCGTATACTAAGATATTGTTTTCTATATCAAGTCCACCTGCTGGTCTCAAGCCTTCTTGGGAGAGTTTTATGCTTTTCCAAGTTTTGGGATTGTAAGGGTCTATCATCTCGTGAACAGATACGTAAGGAGGGCTTGATATGGCAAGATATCTATCTCTAAATAAGATATTTACTACCGCTTGGGAGGGTGGTCTTGCTGGGAGCCTGACGAGATTACCATTGTATTTATATAAGCTAAAAAGCCCATGTCTTCTACCGGCTAAAAACCAGTATCCATCTTGGGAGACACCCATGGTCTCTACCCAGTACTCTTCTATTCTATCATCTTTGTCTTGTTCAAGATAGCCTTGAGTTATTTCTATATCTTTTATACGTATAAGTTTTGCGCTTGTTTGATTTTCCTCTTTTTGTTTTCCCAAAAATTTTTCCAATATACTCTTCATAGCATAATAAATTTATAAAAAAAATTAATCTATGTTATAACTTTAACTTTAGGCTTTATAAGAAATTCTTTATATAATGAAGTGCTTATATAAGGTATATTTAAAAATTGTATGCTTT
>CAZTLC010000138.1:0-2815 GCA_964614295.1 uncultured Aquificaceae bacterium
TTTTTATTCATAATTTTATTTTATATCAAAAATTGTATAATAAACTTATGGATTTAAAGGATGCGAAAAAACTTATACGTTTGGCAAGGGAGAGCATAAGAACACAGTTTGAGAATCAAGAACCTTTTGTGGATGAAGAGATAAAACAAAGATTCTCAAAACCTCAAGGGGTGTTCACAACCTTAAATACTTACAAAGACCATCAGTTAAGAGGATGTATAGGATTTGTAGAGGCAAGATATCCCCTTTGGTTAGGAGTCATTTATACTGCAAGGCTCGCCGCTTTTAAAGACCCAAGGTTTGAACCCCTTAAAGAAGAAGAGTTAAGCAACATAGTTGTAGAGCTAAGTATATTGAGTACACCAAAGCGTATCATACCAGATAAAAAACACATATGCATAGGAAAGGATGGGCTTATCGTAAAATATGGCAACATATCGGGACTTTTGCTTCCCCAAGTGGCCACCGAATACCATATGGATTGGGAAACCTTTTTACAGCATACTTGTTTAAAGGCTGGCCTTCCAAAAGATTGCTATAAAAACCCTATGGTGGAGGTATATTCTTTCTTTGCTGAAGTTTATAAAGAAATAAGCCCAGACGGAGACATAACAAAAGAAGAATCTCTTTCATGCGAGACATAGAATTATTAAAACATGAACAAATAGAATGTGCCAAGAGGATAATCAAAAAAGATACCTTCAAAGATTTTAATACGATAGGTGGCGTAGATTTGACGTTTCTTAAAAAAGATGGTAAAACCATAGGGATAGGAGCTCTGGTTATCCTTGATAAAGAAAAGAACATAATCCATAAGCATACTTGTAAAGATTATGTTGATTTTCCCTACATACCTGGATTTTTAAGTTATAGGGAGTTTCCTATCATGGAAAAACTTGTAAACACTTCAAAGATGCTTCCAGATATTTATATGATAGATGGAAACGGTATTCTTCATCCAAGATTATGTGGGCTCGCCTCTTATTTTGGTGTAAAGCTTGATAAAATATCTTTCGGAGTGGCTAAAAAACTTTTAATAGGAGATATAGACAAAGATAACAACATAGTATTTAAAAGCACAATTGTAGGGAAAGCCATAAAAACCAAAAAACATGTAAAGCCCATCTTCGTATCAATAGGCCATAAGATTTCTCTTGAAACTGCTATAAGTATAGTTTTTAGCTTTTCAAAGTATAGGATACCAGAACCCACAAGGTTAGCCCACAATCTTTTAAAAACCATAAGAAAAGAGGAAGCCCTTTGATTTTTAAAAACGCATTGTTTTTTTCAGTGGCTGTTTTTATAAGTAGAATTCTTGGTTATATAAGGGATGCAGTTTTTGCCTACTATTTTGGTGTATCATATCTTTCTGATGCTTTTTTTATAGCCTGGAGACTGCCAAACACACTACGGAGGCTTCTTGGAGAAGGAGGACTAAACGCATCTTTTGTTCCGATATATGGAGAGCTTTATAAAAACGATGAAGAGCTCTCAAACAAGTTTTTTTCAGGGGTGTTTTGGTATCTGGTTTTTATAAACTTAGTTATTATAAGCTTTACCATACTTTTTTCTCAGTATATCGTAAGGGCTATAGCGCCTGGTATTACAAATCCTTTGGCTATGGAAAAAGCCTCTCATTTTATAAGGTTTTTGATAGTAAATCAGATGTTTTTCAGTATAAACGCTCTTCTCATGGGTGTTTTGAATGTAAGGGGGATATTTTTTAGAAGCGCTTTTACTCAAGCTATATTTAACATGAGTATGATTTTTTTCATGCTTTTGTTTGCCCTCAAAATAGGTATATACTCTGCTATATTTGGTGCTTTGATAGGGGGTATATCTCAGGTGTTGTTTTTATATTTAAAAGCCCTAAAACTAAACATAAAACTTAGCTTTTATCTAAAACTTACAGAGCATATAAAACAATTTTTTAAGATGCTGTTTCCAGCTTTACTTGGATTTGGAGTGGCTCAGCTTTCTTTTTTAGTGGATACGTTTTTAGCTTCTATGCTTGGAAAAGGGGTTATCTCTTACATGTACTATGCCAATAGATTATTTCAACTGCCTATCGGTCTTATGTCGGTGGGGCTTGCCAACGCTTTATTATCTTCTTTAAGTTTAGGGGAAGATAAAGCAAAAAGAACATCAGAAGCATTATCTGTTATAAGTCTTCTTACGATACCAGCCAGTTTCGGGCTATCTGTTTTGTCAAAAGATATAATAAACTTACTCTATCATCATGGGCTTTTTAACAAAGAGGATGTGATAAATACTTCCCACATATTGGCGGTTTTATCTATTGGTATTACGTTTTTCTCTTGGCAAAAGATTTTGTCGAGCGCTTTTTTTGCCAATAAGGATACAAAATCTCCAAGTATTTCTGCTTTTGTAGGAGTAAGTATTGAAGCTATTTTTGGATACATCTTTGCTTTTTTGATGCATCTTTCTTTTATAGGGCTTGCTATAGGGACTGTCTTATCTGGTTTTAGTTCATTTTTATTTTTAGTATGGCGTTCTAAAGGCACTTTGATAGATATAAAGATGCTTTTTAGTGCTCTGATAAAAGCTATATTAGGAGCTTCTTTGATGTGTATATTTATTCTATATCTTAAAGGTTTTGTTCCTTATTCTTTCTTGAGGATAATCATTTTTATCCCTGCTGGTGCTTTGGTATATATTTTAACCCTTATTTTGCTAAAAGAGCCTTTCATATTATCTATTTTTAAAAGCCTAAGAAAGAAATCTATTATATAATCAGTAATATGGAAAACGTATCTATTTTGGCAGCATTTTTGGCAGGTGTTATAAGCTTTTT
>CAZTLC010000139.1:0-2807 GCA_964614295.1 uncultured Aquificaceae bacterium
TTCTTAACAAGCTTTACGATGCTATTAAAAACAATGAGCCGATAGAAGAGGTAGAAAAGATTTTTGAAGATTTCTTAGCAGATGTAATTTATCACTTTGAATTTGAAAACAACGCTATGAAAGAAACTGGATTTTTTGCCTATCCTATGCATAGACAAGAGCATGAAATGAGGCTTGCTGAATTAAATAAGCTAAAAGAAGATTTTCATAAAACAAAAGACAAGGAGCTCATTGCAAACTACCTAGAACAGAAGTTCGTGCCTTGGCTCATTATGCATGTGTCCACCATGGATACAGTTACCGCTCAATACTTAGCAGACTATCTATAAATTTTTAGCAAAAAGTATTATACTAATATATAATTAATTTTTTATCCTTTAAGGAGGTATTTTATGCTTTTAGACTTAGAAACAAGAGCGCAGTTAAAAGACATATTTGAAAAGAATCTAAAAGAACCTGTAAAACTAAAACTCTTTTCACAAGCTATAGGCTGCGAGACGTGCAATATAACAGAAAATTTGATTCAAGAAGTAAAAGAAGTAGGTGGAGATAAACTTTCTTTAGAGGTCATTTCACCACTTGCAAACCAAGAGATAGCCTCTCTATATGGTATAGAGAGAGTGCCAACACTTGCTATAGAAGGTGATAAAGATTACGGTATAAGGTATGTAGGTCTTCCAGCTGGGCTTGAGTTCAATACACTCATACACGGCATCATACAAGTTTCTCAAAGAAATCCAGGTCTTAAAGAAAGAACATTAGAAATCTTAAAAGAGGTAGATGTACCCGTAGATATAATGGTGTTTGTAACCACTTCCTGTGGATACTGCCCAGCTGCTGCTATAACAGCCTTTAAATTTGCAATGGCAAACGAGTATATCACCTCAAAAGCCATAGACGCATCGGAAAATATGGATTTATCAGAAAAATTCCAAGTGGTAGGTGTGCCAAAAATCGTTTTAAACAACGGGCTTGCTGAGTTTGTAGGTGCTCAACCAGAAGAAGCATTTTTAGGATACATTACATCTGTGGCATCCAAATTAAAAAGTCTAAATTGAATTATCGCCCCATCTCTTTGGATGGGGTTTTCAAATATTTTTACACCAAACATCATCAAAACTTTATTCTTTTTAAAAGCCAATATACAAAACATAAATATTTTTATGATATACTATTTATGAATATGATTTTGTAGGAGGTAATGATGGATTTTATAAATCCAACAAAGATTAAGGTGTTTGGTGTAGGCGGTGGTGGTTGCAACGCAGTAAATAGAATGTATCTTGATGGTATAGAAAATGTTGAACTCTATGCTTTAAACACGGATATTCAACATCTTAGTACATTGGCAGTACCAAACAAACTACAAATAGGCGAGAAAATCACAAGAGGCTTGGGCGCTGGTGCAAAACCAGAGATGGGTGAACAAGCGGCTCTTGAAGATTTAGATAAAATCAAAGAGATACTAAGAGATACCGATATGCTCTTTATAGCTGTGGGTCTTGGTGGTGGCACTGGTACCGGATCGGCACCTGTTATAGCTCAAGCTGCAAAAGAGATGAATATACTTACAGTGTGTGTATGCACAAAACCTTTTAACTTTGAAGGACCAAGAAGAGCTCAGGTGGCGGAAGAAGGACTTCAAAAGATAAAAGACGTGTGCGATACTTATATAGTCATACACAATCAAAGACTTCATGATATAGCAGATAGAAACCTTACCATAGGAAACGCCTTCAGGATGGTGGACGATATCCTTTCTCAGGCGGTAAGAGGTATTACAAGCATAGTAGCAACACCAGCACTTATAAACGTAGATTTTGCAGACGTAAAAACAATAATGCAAGATGGTGGTCTTTCCTTGATAGGTATAGGTAACTCCAAAAATAGCGATAAGATAGATGTAGCAGTAGAGCAGGCAATGCATAGCCCGCTTTTAGAAGGAAATTCCATAAAGGGTTCCAAGAGATTGATGGTAACCCTTTGGATAAATCAAGATACACCTTTCACAGAAATAGAATCCTCCATCGCAAAAATAAGAGAAGAAGCAGATGAAAACGCCCTTATCATATTTGGGGCTGTGATGCTAAATGAAAACGAATCACAAAATGCTAAGGTAGCAATAGTGGCAACGGACTTTGAAGAAAACGTAAAAGTACAACAAGGCATGAAAGTTATAAAATCTCAAGATAGGGAAAAAGAGATAAAGAAAGAAGAAAGACAAAAAATCTCTCAAGAAGTACAGCCTCAAGAAGTAGAAGATTTGCCAGCTTACCTTAGAAGAAAAAGAAAACTATGAAAAGGAATATATTTACACCAAAAGCCCCAAAACCTTTGGGGCCATATTCTCAAGCGGTACTTATAGGTAATATTCTATTTGTATCTGGCAGTATAGGCATAGATGAGACAGGAGACCTAAAACAAGATATAATCTCTCAGACAAAACAATGCCTATTAAACATCAAAAATATATTAGAAGAGGCTTCTTTTAGCTTAGAAGACATAGCTAAGATTACTCTTTATCTAACTCACTTAGAAAATTTCGCAGTGGTAAATTCAGTATATGAAGAGTTTTTTAAAGATGTAACTATAAAACCAGCTCGTTCCACAGTAGAAGTATCCTCTTTGCCAAAAAGCGCTCTCATAGAAATAGATGCAATAGCCATAAAGGGTTAAGATAAGAACTTGCAAAACAAAAGCTTTTATGGTATAATGATAAATTATCTGGGGTAGCTCAACCGGCAGAGCGGGTGGCTGTTAACCACCAGGTTGGGGGTTCGAGCCCCTCCCCCGGAGTTTATCAATTA
>CAZTLC010000140.1:0-2804 GCA_964614295.1 uncultured Aquificaceae bacterium
TATTGTAAAGCAAACTAAGTCTGTTGGTTCTAATCTTCACATCATCAGCCATAACAAGTATTTTATCAAAAAATTCATCCACTATCTTTTTATTGTCATTTACATACTCTAAAAGCTCTTCAGAGAACTCTTTTTCCTCAATAGTTTTTGAAAATTTATAGAGTCTTTCTTCTACATCGCTTTCAAAAAGCTCCTCTCTTATTTGTGTTGGTTCAAAATCTTTTGGTAAAATCTTTTTTATCCTCTTATAAAACCTTGCAATATTTTCTACTTTGTCCTTATTGCGGGACAATGTATCTATCTTGATTTGTATATTTTTTATCATAAGAGGGTCTTCTACCTCAAGGACAGCCCTTACTATATCGTAAGGATATTCTTCAAAGTATGTGTTTAATCTCGCTTTAAAGAGGTTTTTTACATGCTTTATTATATCTTCGTAACTTAGAAGTTTTGATTTGTTTTCTAAAAGCTCAAAAACTTTGTTAAAAAGCTTCTCTAAATCTATATTAAAATCATACTCTAATAGTATCCTTATAATACCATATACATTTCTTTTTATACCGTAAGCATCTGAAGTGCCTTTTGGAATCTCACCAGCGCCTATAAGAGATACTATGTTATCTGATTTTACTATGATACCAAGCAAAGCCCCTATTTTGCTAGAGGGGTTGCCTTCTATCTTATCTGGCATATACTGTTCTAATAGGGCTTTTGATAGTTCTTCATCTTCATTTTTAATCTGCGCATAAATCATACCCATATAACCTTGAAGCTCATCAAACTCTTTTACCATATTGGTGGCTATATCAAACAAAGATAGTTTGCAGGCTTTTAGTAAAATACCGCTAGTTATATTTAGCATAGAAGATAGATACTCTCCCAAGGCTATATGTCTGTTGGTTTTATCAAACATCGTGCCGAGCTTATGATGAAATGTAATACCCTTTAGTTCTTCTAAGAAAAACTCAAAAGGTCTTTTTAAATCTTCGTTATAGAAAAACACTGCATCCCTAAGCCTTGCTTTTACCACCTTCTGATAGCCATCTTTTATATAGCCTTTTTTATCTTCTATATTTGATATGCCAAAAAATATGTTTGTGATAGTATCCTTTTTGGTGGTGATAAACTTTTGATGATGGGCAAGCACTGTTTTAATAACAATATCTGGTAAGCTTAAAAACTCCTTTTCAAACTCTCCCACCACAAGGTAAGGATACTCTACCAAGTTTGTAATCTCATCTATAAGCTCTTCTTCATAATCTGGTAACACATCCAACTCTTTAGCTTTTGACAAAATGAGGTCTAATATGATATCCTTACGCTCTTCAAAGGTGGGTACTACATAGTGTTTTTTAAGAAGCTCTTCGTAGTCTTTGGCTTTTTCTATGATAAACTCCGCTGATAAAAATCTATGGCCTTTTGATATATTTTTGTAAGGAGGTATCGGTCTGTCGTTTAAGATAAGAACTATACCTCTTATAGGTCTTGGGAATCTCATGAAAGAGTTGTCCCATCTCATCATCTTCTTATAGGTTAATGATTTTATGATAAAATCTGGAAACTCTTTAAAAAGCTCTTCTATATGTATCCCACCGGTTTGTTTTTTAATGGCTATGTAGACACCACCCTGTTTTTCATGCTTGAAGATATCATCTAAGGAAGCGTTATTTTTTTTAAGGAAAGCCTCTAAAGCTTTTGTAGGAGCACCATCTTTAAAACAGGCCTCATAGGGTGGGCCTATTAGAAGTATCTCTTCTTTTTTGTTGTGCTCTGGTAAATTTTCTATCAAGATAGCTATCCTTCTTGGGGTTGTAAATATCTTTATATGTTCGTTTGATTCTATATTTTTATCCTTTAAAAAGTTTTTTACAATATCTTTTAAAGTTTCGTTGGCTTTTAATAAAAATAAAGAAGGAAGTTCTTCTGTTTGAAGCTCTAAGAGTATATCGTTCATGAGTTATTCTCCTTTTCTATGTATAAAGAGGCTACTTGGGATGCCATGTGTTTTATACGTTTTATATAGTTTGTTCTTTCTTGGACTGATATTGCCCCTCTTGCGTCAAGAAGGTTAAAAGTATGTGAGCATTTTAATACATAATCGTAGGCTGGATATACGAGTTTTTCTTCTATGAGAGATTTTGCCTCATTTTCATACATTTCAAAAAGTTTAAAAAGCCTATCTTGATTTGATTTTTCAAAATTGTAGATAGACCATTCTCTTTCAAATTCAAAGTATATATCTCTGTAAGTAAGATGTTTGTTCCATTTTAAATCAAAAACATTGTCCACATTTTGAAGATACATCGCTATACGCTCAAGCCCATATGTAATCTCGCAAGATATAAGTTCTAAATCCACATCTCCTGCTTGTTGAAAGTATGTAAACTGGGTTATCTCCATACCATCTAACCACACTTCCCAGCCAAGACCCCAAGCTCCTAGAGTAGGGCTTTCCCAATCATCTTCCACAAACCTTATATCGTGAAGGTGAGGGTCTATACCAAGAGTTTCCAAGCTTTTAAGATAGAGTTCTTGAGAGTCTTCTTTTGCTGGTTTTAGTATCACTTGAAATTGAAAGTAATGCTGTAGCCTGTTTGGGTTTTCTCCGTATCTTCCATCCTTTGGTCTTCTTGATGGTTCCACATAAGCAGCACTGAAGGGTTTTTTGCCAAGCACTCTCAAAAAGGTGGCTGGATTCATCGTACCAGCCCCCACCTCTATATCATAACCCTGCATTATAGCACATCCGTTCTTAGACCAAAAATCCTGAAGGTTAAGTATTATCTCCTGAAAATACACAAAAA
>CAZTLC010000141.1:0-2763 GCA_964614295.1 uncultured Aquificaceae bacterium
TTTAAGATAAAAGTCAATGATGAAATTCAGTCATATGTTTTCTAAAGTAGTTTGGAGCATAATGATTTTGCAATCTTTTATTTATCCTCTCTTTTATGGTAACAGCTTCAAAAAAAGCTTTCCAAAGCTTTTGGTATTCATCATTTTTTATATTTATCTCTTTATCAAAAACCTCTATACTTAGATATTTTTCATGATATATAGCAGCTTTTTTTCTTTTCAAGTCGTGGATTATAAAGTTTTCCACCTGATATCTTCTTTTAAAAAATTCTCCCAGATAATCTAGGACAAAATGTCTTGGCTCAAACTTAGCATAGAGTATATCTTCTATCTTATGAAATCTTAAAAAACCTATATATTTGTGCCTTTCTCGATTGACTGACTTTCTATAGTAAATAAGGTTTCTTATAAAATCTTGATGTATATCTTTTAGATGATTGTGCTTTACATAAAAAAGAAAACTTTTATATATATCTGAAAAGGCTTTTTCATCATCAAAGCAAAAACAATCATAAAAAAGCTCTAAAACATCCTCTTCCAATGTTTTTCTTGCAGTGCTTAATATATTTTCATCCTCTTCTACTTTTATAGTTTTAAATATTGATGGTTTTTGGGCTTTTAAGAATATAGGATTTTTTATATCATTGTTAAAAGCATAAAACAAAGCACTCAAAAAGCCTTCAAAACTATCTTCAAATACTATATTTACCATAGCTTTAGCTGTGTATAAGAACCCTTGTTTTCATCCTTTAGTAGGGCTTTTCTTATATAATCTGGTGATAAGCTATAACCTAAGTATCTTTTTGCCACTATAAAATGTCTTGCTTTTTTAATATGAATTTTTAGTTTTATCAGGTCTGCATCTTCTAATGTTTTAAAAGCTCTTGCTTGGATTATCTTCATGGCATTTTTTCTGCCAATACCTGGAACTTTTATGAGCTCCTCATAAGAAGCTTTGTTTATATCCACTGGATAAAGATGTATATTCTTTAAAGCAAAGGCAGTTTTTGGGTCAAGCGATAAATCTAAGTTTGAATCTTTTCCTACTATATCATCCAACTTAAAATCGTAAAACCTCATAAGCCAATCTGCTTGGTAAAGCCTATGCTCTCTCAGGAGTGGCGTTTTGTCTACTTTGATATATTTTGTGTTTGGCACTGGTATATAAGCTGAATAATACATCCTTTTTAGTATTTTCTTTTCATAGAAGTATGAGGCTAATCTAAGTATCTGATAATCTGGCTCACTGGTGGCTCCTACTATAAGCTGTGTAGAAGCGCTTGCTATAGATTTCTCAGTGTTTTCCCGTAGATTTTTAACAAACATCAAAGGTTTTAATACTTTGTCCTTGTTTTTTTCTGGTGCTAAAAGCTTTAGACTATTCTCAGTGGGAAGCTCTATATTTGAACTAACTCTATCTGCAAGCTTAGAGGCTTCTTCAATAAGCTCTTTTGAAGCACCCGGTATTAGTTTTAAATGTATATAACCGTTAAATTTATACTCTTCTCTTAAAATTTTTACAGTTTTTAACATAAGCTCCATCGTATGGTCAGGGGATTTTGCTATTCCAGAGCTCAAAAACAGTCCTTCTATATAGTTTCTCTTGTAAAAGTTTATAGTAATATCAGCAAGCTCCCTAGGCGTGAAAGAAGCTCTTTTGATATTGTTAGAAGCTCTATTTATACAATACTCACAGTCAAATATACAAACGTTTGTAAAAAGCACCTTAAGAAGAGATACACATCTACCGTCTGATGTGAAAGTATGACATATACCAGGAGCATATGAATTTCCTATCCCACCTTCTATTGTTTCTCTTTTTCCCCCAGAGCTAGCACAAGATACATCGTATTTGGCACCGTCTGCTAAAATTCTTAGCTTTTGCTCAATATCCATGTTTATTAATATACGCTGTCTTATGGATTTTAAAAATGATAAAATCTTTATTTGGCAATCTTCACAAGAAAATCCGGTATCTCTTCTTTTCTTAACACGAAATCTACACAGTTTGTTTTGATGGCATTTTCTGGCATAGCCCATAAAATAGCAGTCTTGGGGTCCTCTGCTACGGTAATACCAGCGTTTTTCTTTACATCCACTATACCTTTAGAACCATCATCCCCCATACCAGTCATAACTATACCGCAAGTATTTTCTTTAAAAACTTTAGCACAAGAGGATAAGAGTAAATTTGCAGAAGGAATATATATTATAGAATCATCTTTTACATAATTTACAATAGGCATATTAGCATTTCCAGTAATCACCATGTTAATTCTACCTCTTGATATATATACGTTACCAGGTTTTAACGCTTCGTTTTCTTCGGCTTCCTTGACATTTAATTTGCACTTTGCATTTAAATGCTCTGCAAAGCTTTTTGTAAAAGTATCTGGCATATGTATTGCTATAGTAATAGGATATGGATAATCGGCGGGAAGTTTTGGTAGTATTTCTCCAAGAGTTTGTGGTCCACCAGTAGAAATACCAATAGCTATAACACCCTTATCTCCTAACTTCCTTATAGAAGGGGTATAAGATTTTGGTGGTAGTTCTATTTTCTTTTCTTCTTTCAAGGATTTTATCTTGTCTAATATACTTTTTTTCTTTAAAACAGCATTTTCTACCTTTCTTAGCAACTCATCCTTTACCTTATAAAAATCTGCATAGTTTTTGGGTTTTGTTATAAAGTCAAGAGCACCAAGTTCCAAGGCTTTTATAGTTTCTTTTGCTCCTTGTGTAGTGTAAGCACTCACCATTATA
>CAZTLC010000142.1:0-2675 GCA_964614295.1 uncultured Aquificaceae bacterium
AATCTTTTCGCAACCCTTGAAAAATTTTTAATATGTATTATATTTATAGCTAAGGAGGTAAAAATTATGGCAAATGTAAATGCTCTTAATGCTTATGGTGTGCATCATCACAACAGGGTAAACGAACAGGCTAACAATCAAAATGCCAATCAAGCTAAGGCTGTTAACAATCAAACCCAAAATCAAACCAATCAAAACAACAACCAGCAAAACAATCAAAATCTTCAAAACAACCCGCAACTTACAGCTACATTATTAAATCTATACAGATAAAAGGATAGAACAAGGCTTAGTGGTTTACTTAGTTTGGGGGAAAGGAAGAAGCGGTTTAGCTGCTTTTAACTTATTAAAAGAGAAGGGTTTTAAAGTAATAATAGGGGATGATAAAGAAGATGAAAACCTTTGGAGAGAAGTTTTTGATGATATAGATGTTGTGGTATTGTCTCCTGGTATAGCACCTTCTCATCCGCTTTGGCAAGAAGCTATAAAATCTAACAAAGAAATAATTGGAGAAACAGAATTAGCCTATAGGTTTTATAAAGGGGGTAATATAGTAGCGGTTACTGGTACCGATGGTAAATCTACCACCGTGCATCTTATACATCACTTTAGCGGTTTAAAAGAAGGTGGGAACTTTGGAACCCCTTTTAGTGAGATAATCCTTCAAAACGATAAAGAGGATGTAGTGTTAGAGGTATCTTCTTTTCAGGGAAAAACCTTAAAAACTTTTAGACCAAACATAGGTGCTTTTTTAAACTTTTCAAAAGACCATCTTGATTGGCATCCAAACTTAGAAGACTATCTTTTATCAAAACAAAACATATTTAAAAATCAAACACCAGAGGATTTGATACTGCTAAACGTTCAAAAACCAGTTTCGGATACCCCTTCTTTGGCAAGAAAGGTATTGTTTGGAGAAAATGCCGATTTAAAAGTAATTGGGGATGATATTTATTATAAGGATGATATTTTTATAAAAGCTATAAAACATCCTTCTTTAAAAGGAGTTCACAATTTATACAATATAGCTGTGGCAAGTTTTATAGCTTTTAGCATAGGAATATCGTTAGAAGATATAAGAGAAAGGCTAAAGACCTTTGAAGGATTACCCTTTAGATATCAATATCTTGGAAACTTTGGTGGTATAGATATATACAACGATTCTAAATCCACCACCGTAAACGCACTCATGAGCGCTTTAGAATCCACCAAAAGCCCTATTTTGTTGATAGCTGGTGGGATTGATAAGGGTGGGGATTTTACGTCTCTTAGGATTTACAAAGACAAGATAAAAGGGGTATTCTTGTACGGTAAAGATAAGACTCTTATAAAAGACCAAGTGGAGGATTTTTTAAAGGTTTATATGGTAGATAGTTTAGAAGAGGCGCTCGTAAAAGCTAAAAACGAGGCAAATCTTGGAGATACTATATTGTTTTCTCCTGCTTGCGCATCCTTTGATATGTTTGAAAATTATAAGCAAAGGGGAGATGTTTTCAATGAGCTTGTGAAAAAGCACTTCAATAGTTTATAAGAGGAAGTTTTGGAAGTTTCTTTAGCTTTACCAATTTAAAGTGTATGCCCCAAAGCTTTTTAAAATAATGCCCTAGCACAGGTATAGGTAAGAATATAGCTTTTTCATCGTTTCTATATACAAGGCCTCCTCCTTTTCTTCCCATATCCATAAGGCATATGATACTAAGATGCTCTTTGTAGCTTTTTGGAGTTCCTTTCTCTTTTCCTTCCTTTAAGGCTATATTAAAAGCTGATATTCTTGCCATCGCCTCCGCCAAATGCCCTTGCTTTGCCTTCCAATCTGGGCCTTCCAAGGCAGCAGCATCTCCTATGGCATATATGTAATCAAAATCAAGTACTTTGGTGGTATCATCAATCTTTATAAAACCAGCTTCGTTTTGGGGTAAATCCGATTCTTTTACAGCCTTATGCCCATCTGTGGCTGGTATAAAAGCTATTATATCTGCTTCTATCTTTTCACCATCTTCTAATATGATACCGTCTTTTTGAAACTCTTTTATCTTCTTTCCAGTTTTGATGTTTATATTTAGTTTTTTAATCATATCCATCGCACGGTTAAAGGCTTTTTCTCCAAGTCTTATGCCTGGCTTGTCCATCGGAGCAAAGAATGTTAGTTCAAAGTTTTCTCTCAAATGTAAGCTTCTAAGATAATCATCTAAGTTTAGTAAAAGCTCAAAAGCAGGGCCACCTCTTACACCAGAAGGGTCTTTTGGATTTCCACCAAAGCCTATAGCTATCTTACCAGAGCCCTTTAATACGAGTCTTTGGATAGCATCTTTTAATTCTAAGGCTTGAGTTGGTTCTGAACATATAGAATAGGCATATTCCATACCTTTAGGATTTACTTTAGAACCACCAAAGGCTATTACAAGATAATCAAAATCTTTTAAGACACCATGCTCTTTTAAAACTACCTCTTTGTCTTTGGCTTTTATTGATAAAACTTCATCTTTTATAAATCTAAAGTTGTGTATTGAAGCCAGTCTGTTTATATCTATCTTTATATCGTTAAATCTTATCCTTTCCACTGGTACCCATATAGCAAGAGGGTATATGTAATAATAATCCCTGTCGGAGACAAGCGTTACATCAAAACCATATTCACTCAATAAAGAAGTAGCCTCTACTCCTGCTATACCACC
>CAZTLC010000143.1:0-2631 GCA_964614295.1 uncultured Aquificaceae bacterium
AACTTTTAATCTAATATAAAAGATTTTCTTTGTTTTAAAAGCCTAAAAATATCACAGTTTTTAGATATTTTAAAGGGTGAGCTGCTAAAGTTATATTATATCCTATTTTATTTAAAGGGTCTCTATGCTAAAGTGTTTATTTGTATAAACGCATATATCTGAGGCTATATCTAAGGATATCTTTACTATCTCTTCGGCGCTCTTATCTGTATGATAATAAAGGGCTTTGGCGGCGCTTCTTGCAAAATCACCACCAGACCCAGTAGCCAAGATAGGCTCATCTGGTTCTATTACATCTCCGTTGCCGGAGAGTAAAAACATAGAATCCTTATCACAAGCTATCAAAACTGCTTCTAATCTTCTTAGATATCTATCTGTACGCCATTCTTTGGCAAGTTCCACAGAGGCCCTGGCTAAATTGCCCCGGTGTTCATCAAGCTTTGCTTCAAGCCTTTCCATAAGCGCCAATCCATCGGCAGCCCCACCTGCAAACCCCACCAATACACTACCCTTATGAAGTCTTCTAATCTTTTTTGCGCCGTGTTTCAAGATTTGAGAGCCAAGAGTCACCTGACCGTCGCTTCCTATGGCAGTCTGACCGTTTTTTCTTATGGCTATAACAGTGGTGGCATGTAGAAGTCTATCTTTTACATCCATCTTTCTTTCACTTTTTGATATATATATTCTTCGTCAAAACCAAAATGCTTCATAACCTCTGGCCCTTTACCAGATTTTCCAAAGGTTTCCATAGAGATAATAAGGGCATCTTTGTTTACATACTTATACCATATGTCTCCTTTTGCAGCTTCTATCACTATGTGTTTTGTGTTTTTAGGTATAACCTCGTTTTTATAAGCGTCATCTTGCATTTCAAAAAGCTCCAAACAAGGAGCGCTAACCACTGAAGCTTCTATGCCATTCTCAGCCAATTTATTTTGAAGGGATATAGCAAGTTGGACTTCGGAACCAGAGGCTATTATAGTAAAGCTTGGGTTTATTGCACTAGATATTGTGTAAGCTCCGTATTTTGCCATGTTTTCTTTTGTGTATTTTGTCCTGTCAAGAGTTTTAAGCTTTTGACGAGATAGTACAAGAGCCACAGGACCATCTTTCCTACGTAGGGCAAGTTCCCAGCAGTAAGCGGTTTCGTTGGCATCGCAGGGGCGCATTACCCAAAGATTTGGTATAAGCCTTAGAGAAGGGATGTGTTCTACTGGTTGATGTGTGGGTCCATCTTCACCCAAACCTATGGAGTCGTGGGTAAATATGTATATTACATGGAGCTTTGAAAGGGCAGCCACTCTAATACTTGGCCTCATATAATCTGAAAATACCAAAAACGTTGCAACGTATGGTGTAGTAATGCCTCCATAAGCCATTCCGTTGGCTATAGCACCCATGGCATGCTCTCTTATACCAAAGTGTATGTTTCTACCATAGTAGTTGGTGGCTTCAAAATCCCCTTCGTTGTGGATATATGTATTGTTTGATTCGTGTAAATCCGCCGAACCTCCAAAGAGGGTTGGCATATGTGGTGCTATGGCGTTTAATACCTTGCCAGACGCCTGTCTTGTAGCCATATCCTCTGTAAATCTTGGTATGTGAGATATTGCATTTTCTAAATCTATATTCTTTGTAAGGATATCTACAATATCTTTATGAGATTCTTTGTATTTTGATAGTGTTTCTTGCCATTTTTGTTCTAAGGCTTTTCCTTCTTCTACTTTCCTTCTTGTGTAATCAAGCACCTCTTGAGGTATGTGGAAAGGCTCATAAGGCCAGTTTAGCTCTTCTCTTAATTTAGCCACCGCTTCTTTACCAAGTGGGGCTCCGTGAGCTTCGGCGCTGTCTTGTTTTATGCTTTTATAACCTATATGGGTTTTTACTGATAAAAATACGGGTTTTGTTTGATTTATAAGAAGTTCTTTTATAGTTTGTTCTAAAAGCTCAATGTTGTATCCATCTTCTATGTGCCTTACTGTAAAACCAGCATTTTCAAAACGCTTTAAGACATCTTCACTCCAAGCTAAACTGGTATCTCCGTCTATTGTTATATGGTTGTTATCCCATATGATAAAAAGATTGTTAAGAGAAAGGTGTCCCGCCAGAGCTGCAGCTTCATAAGATATGCCTTCCATCAAATCTCCATCCCCTACCATGCAAAATACTCTGTAATCTATTATGGGTTCGTCTAGTTTATTACATATGGCGCTTAAGTGTTTTTGTTCTATAGCCATACCTACGGCGTTTGCTATACCTTGGCCAAGAGGACCTGTGGTAGCTTCAACACCTTTTGTGAGAAAGCTCTCTGGATGTCCTGGCGTTTTGCTTCCTAATTGTCTAAAGTTTTTTATATCCTCAAGGGTTAAATCAAATCCGTAAAGGTACAAAAGGGAATACAACAACATAGAACCATGTCCGTTAGACAGTACAAACCTATCTCTATTTACCCATTTTGGATTTTCTGGGTTGTATCTTAATATCTTATCAAAGAGTATATATCCAATATGTGCTGTGCCAAGGGGCATCCCAGGATGTCCTGAGTTGGCTTTCTCTACTGCATCTACACTTAAAAACCTAATACTGTTTATGACAAGTTCATCTATACTCATACTCTTATTATAAACTAAA
>CAZTLC010000144.1:0-2545 GCA_964614295.1 uncultured Aquificaceae bacterium
ATACTTCTTAAAGCTATAAAGTATCTTAACACTAAATCATAGTGATTGATATCATTGAGTATATAAAAAAAATTTTATATACTTACTTTAAGTTGATGATAAAGCTATGAAAAAAGAAAGATTAAAAGATATTAATAGAAGAAAGGACATTGGATAATGTCTAAAGAGATATTGAGCATATTAATCTTTATACTCACCATGTTTCTTATAATAAAACAACCAAAAAATATTCCAATAGGTGTATCAGCTAGCATCGGGGCTTTTCTTAGCCTTTTGCTTGGTGTTGTTAGTTTAAAAGACGTGTACGAAGTTATAAAAATAGTCTGGGATGCTAGTCTAGCATTTGTAGGTATAATTTTTATCTCTGTGGTGTTGGATAATATAGGATTTTTTGAATGGGTTTCATTAAAAGCCATAGATAAAGCAAATGGAAATGGTTTGAAACTCTATGTTTATATGCTTTTAATAGGAGCTTTTATAGCAATATTTTTAGCCAACGACGGGGCGGCCCTCATGCTTACTCCTATAATCTATTCAAAGATAAAACATCTTGAGCTAAAAGAGGAGGGTGCAAGAGCCTATATGATGGGAGGCGGTTTTATATCAGATACTGCAAGTATCGGACTTGTTATATCAAACCTTACAAATATCATTACAGCCGACTTTTTTCATATAAGTTTTTTAGAATACGCTAAGGACATGTTTTTAGTAAACACCGTTTCTATAATAGCTTCTATATTGGTTTTGGTGGCTTTTTATAAAAACGACATACCAAAAACCTATAAAAAAGAAGTATTAGAGGATAAAAAACCAGAAGAGGCTATTAAGGATAGATTTTTATTTACTATGAGTTGGCCTATAGGCCTTTTTACGATAATATTACTATCAATTTCTCATATATATGATATCCCTACTTCATTTATTATAATACTATCAGGTATACTAATTTCTCTTATAAGCTTAAAAAACAAAAAGGTCAACATAAAACATATTATCTTCAAAGAAACTCCTTGGCAAATAGTAATATTTTCTATAGGTATGTATGTGGTGGTATTTGGCTTGCAAAACGAGTTTTTATATTATATTTTGCCAGATTTCATAAGATATATAGTAAAAAGTGGTGAATTTTTATCTATAATAGGTATTGGTATGCTATCTGGTATAATGTCAGCTCTCATAAACAACTTACCCACTGTGATGATAATAAACCTAAACCTAAAGCTGGCAAGCTTACCTCAACCAATGACTCATACATTAGCTTTAGCCAATGTTATAGGTACGAATATAGGACCCAAGATGACACCTATAGGCTCTTTAGCTACACTTCTTTGGCTTCATGTTTTAAACAAGAAAGGCCTAGATATATCTTATGGATACTATATAAGAGTTGGCATCCTTCTTACAATACCCGTTCTTCTTATAACTCTTATAAGCCTTGCAATGGTTCGTCTTTTTTAAAGATTTCTATAAAATAACTCATGAAAATCTTTTTCTATTGTTAAAAGCAAATTAAATACGCCCACAATTACGCCTGGATATCCTTGCCCTGGAAAAATTGAATCTCCAATCAAATAAAGGTTTTTTATTGAAGTTATACCTGCTGGATAGTTTAGCATAGTGTACTCTCTACGAAGTGGTATTCCACCAACGGTGCCTTTATACCTTTCTGTGTATCGTTGAAAAGTTTTTGGAGTTCCAACCAAAATATCTGTTTTAGGAAGATGTTTAAACACAGGTAAATATTCGTAAAGTTTTTGTAATACAAAATCTTTAAGTATCTCTTTTTTTTCTATATATTTTTCTTTATCTAAATTATCCCACAAATCTATTTTGCAGTGGGTTGAGATAGTTACGCTCTTGTATCCATCTTTAATATCGGCTTTATCTGCTACAGATACAAAAAAAGAATAGCTACCTGTATGTGGATTTTTTTCATGTAAAATCTGATAATGATGTTTATCAAGTAGATTATTTTCGTCTTTTACTGCAAAGTATAAAGTAGCAGAAGACCAAATTTTGTTATATTTTTCTATATTGTTATCACAGTAAATATCTTTTAAATCATCATCTAAAAGCTCGCAATAATCCCATATAGTTCTATTTAGTATGACTTTTTTTGCTGTAAACTGGTGCTTATTTGTTTCTACTACGAAAACCTCTCCTTTTTTTGAGATTTTTTTAACTTTTTCTTTTCTTAAAACGTTTGTATCGTTTTGAATTATGCTTTCTAAAAAATTGCTCATCCCTCCTTTTACATAGTAGTTTGTTAGATTGGTATATGTAAGCCCCATAGTTGCAAATGAAAAGTTAACTTCATCCCAGTAGCATTGGGTTGTTATAAGAATCTGACTGTTTATAAATGCTATATAATCTTTTGATGGGTTTTGAATGTAGCTTCTTATAACAGATTCGGCCGTCTTAAGATTATATGGAAGGGTTTTTATCATATAGCCAAAATTTTTTATCCCTTGTTTTAGAATATTATTTAGGCTTTTAGGATTAAAAGGTAAAATCTTGTACAAACTATCCCAATTTTGTTGTGAGA
>CAZTLC010000145.1:0-2467 GCA_964614295.1 uncultured Aquificaceae bacterium
TTAGGCTTTTAATATCAAAAAATGGTTGATAATAAAGTATAAAAAGATGCTCTTTCAAAGCCCTTTCCACAAGTTCTTGTGCTTTATTCATCTTTTCTATTTGCTGTTCAATATCTTTATTGAAATATACAATTGCATTTTCGCCTTTTTGTTTAGCATATCTTAGCGATATAGAGGCATTTTCATAAATAGATTTAAAGTCGACTCCATCCTTAGGATAAAAGGATATACCTGCATTGAAAGAAAGAGGTATTTCTATATTTTGTATCCTGATGGGTTCTGAAAATAATTCTTTTATCTTAGATACACTTAAAAGTATAGTACTTTCATCTTTAGACTCATAAAATACTCCAAACTCATCAGAAGATATCCTTGATAAAATGCCCCCAGTACACAAATTTTTAAGCCTTTGAGATACTTCTTGTAAAACTTTATTGCCTATATCTATACCATACACTTTGTTTATATTTGTGAAGCGGTATATATCTATAAGAGCCAAAAAACCCTGATGATTTTCTTCTAAATGAGAAAGGATTTCTTTTTCAAACCCCTCTAAGCTAAGTAAACCTGTTAAAGCATCGTGATATTTTAGTTTTACAATCTCATCTGAAAGCTCCGTTTCTTTGGTTATATCTCTACCTATAGCTATATATCTTTTAAGATTAGGAGCTATCTCTAAGGCGTAAGTAGTGGAGTCTAAATAAAATATTTCACCGTTTTTCTTTTTGTTTATGAAAATTCCGTTAAAGACTTCGTTGTTTAATATACTTTTATAAAAAGCTCTATAAAACTCTTCTGTATTGAGTCCAGATTTAAATATTCTTGGGTGTTGTCCGATGAGTTCTTCTTTTTTATACAAAGATATTTTACAAACTGCATCGTTTACATATATGATTTTAAAATTATCATCCGTTACCAATACCCAAGAAGGAGAAGATTCTACAATCTTTTTAATAATAATACTCTCTCTACTGGAATTTATCCTACTTATACCAAACTCTATGTCTTTTTTTATCTCTTCTAATATATCTAATATATCTTCGTTGAAAAACTCAGGTTCTTCCGAATACATACCTATGACATACTTAGGTTTTCCATCTACTTTTATGGGGATAGTGGCTGAAGACTTAAATCCGTATTTTTTAGCTTGCTCTCTCCAAGGTTTATAATTTGGGTCTTCCATAGTTGATAATATCACTGTCTTATCTTCTCTATAGGCTATGCCAGCTGGTCCTCTACCTTCCTCTAAATCTTCTTTATAAGAAATCTTTACTTTATCAAGGTAATGAGTAGCCTCACCAAATCTATAATCTATTTTGAAATAATCTGAGTTTTCATCAGGGCTTCCTATCCATACGAGTTTTAGGTTAAATTTATCAACAAGAGCCTTTGCTATATTGCTAAAAAGCTCTTCTTCAAGGCTTGATAGTGTAATAGCTTGATTTACTTCTCTTAATATCGCATACATGTTTTCAAATCGTTTTTGTCTTGTAATATCTACAAATATTACCATCCCAGAAGCTTTTCCTTTAAATATTATCGTAGAAGAAAAAGCATATACTATGAGAGTTTTACCGCTTTTAGTGATAACTTCTATCTCTTCATAGGACTTGTTAAAATATTCTCCTTCTAATCTTCTTTTAACGACATTTTTGACCATTTCTTTATACTTTTGACCTACCAAATCGTATATAGACATCTGATATAGCTCTTCTTCTTGGTATCCAAGTAAGTTCTTTACATATTCATTGGCATATACAAGCTTATCTTGATAGATGATAAATCCTACATTTTGAGAGTTTAATATAGCCTTTGCTATATTGTACTCTCCAAGTCTTTTAGAGATTATATGAAGCTTTTTATAAGTTTCTAAAAACTTTAATAAATTCTCTTCTCTTACCTCTTCTAAAAAATCAAAGGATAAGAGTGCTGGTTTTAGCTTATCGTAAACATTAGGGTGTGCCATGAAAACATGATAAAAACTAACATCAGCTACTTTTAATATCTTTATATCTTTTTTCTTTCCTTCGTCTATCTGTTCCCATGTTTCATTGTAAATAAATCCAATATCTATTTTGTCTTTTATTAAAAGCTCCAATACCTCTTCGTAATTTTTTACATAAACCAACTCTATATCACCAAAATTAAACATAATAGTGCCATAGGCGATAGGTTGGTCAAAAGTTATCCCAAATTTTACATTATCTTTTTTAATGACAGACAAATCTTTTGCTATTAGATAATATTCATCTTTTTTACCTTTAAATCTTGCTACAGGTTTGTATCCTTTTTGATATAAATCTATTGCTCTTGGGGCAGAAGCATAGTAAAAATCATAAGTTTGCTTACTTAATCTTTCTTCCTCTTCTTCAAAAGAATAAAAAGGTTCAAAGTTTATAGGCTCTTCTAATCTTTTCTCCAGCTTTTCTTTCAAATCATACCAAAGCTGAAGTCCTTTTTTAGTATC
>CAZTLC010000146.1:0-2466 GCA_964614295.1 uncultured Aquificaceae bacterium
ATTGGTAAACTTATGTTTAAATCAATTAAAGCATTTATAAAATCCACTACAAAATGCGATATACTTTTTACTTTAAGACCGTTCTTTTTAAAAGATTTTTCTGCCAATATGATATCTTCCTTTTCAGCATAAGCAACTATATAAGTATTTCCTTTGTTATTTTTATATAATACGTCGTAAGCTATGTAATGTTTATTTAGCTTTTGGCCTATTTCAGTTTCTAAAGATAGTTTAAGAGCATTTTCCACATCCTTTTGTTTAATAGCTTTTGGCAAAAATCTAGTTTTTACAATACCAAAACCAACATCTAAAATTATATTAGCATCTCCAGGTTCAATATTCTTTAACGAGGCCATCCTTTGCCTTATATCATCTATAATTGTAAAAGAATCTGGGCTTTTATTGTATTTTTCAATAAGATTACAAGAATCTTTATCTAAAAGCGATAAACTAAAATGAGTATTTGATAAGAATATGCTATAAAACTTTTTGTTACCAAAACTTATAGGAAATTTCATTTTTCTACCCTCTTAGCAGTGATAAATATAAACAGATTTGTATTGTTTGACGATTCGTTTTCGTTCATGCCGATATTGCCTACTACAGGGACCTTATCTAATCCAGGGATTCCCTGCACACTATTGCTTTCGTTTTTAAGTCTAACACCACCAATTGCTAAAGTAGCACCATCTGGTAGCACTATAGACAAAGAGTCGCTGTTTTGACTTATGGTAGGTTGGCCGTTAGCTGCCAAAGGTCCCAATGACATATTCTGAATATTTATATTTAACAATATTTTGCCATTTGGCAACACTTGAGGTGTGACTTTTATAGAGTTAAGCACATTCTGAAGAGTCACCGTAGGAACAGCTTGTCCTGGTGTAGATATAGTTGTAAACGGATATTGTATACCTTGCGTTAACAGTGTGGATTGATTATTCATGGCTAGCAATGTGCTCTTAAACATACTTTTTGCTTTATCTATAGATTCCAAAGCTTGTATTTCAAAGCCCAAAATATGAAACTTTCCCTCTGAGTATATACCAGATATCAATCCGTTGGGAGGCGTTACAGAAGATGCAGTAACCGAAGGACTCCCACCATTACCAATAAAATTGAATGCATTAGCTAAAGGGCTAGTAAAATTATTTGTATTTAAGATTGTTACACCTCTACCTTCGTAAGCACCACCAATTCCCAAGCCTAACTGCTTCTGATAATTCTTACTTATTTCTACAGCTTCTACATCAATCTGTATATATAAAGGCTTAGTTGAAATGTATTCTTTAAGATGTTTTTTTATGTTTTCTAAATTTTGAATATAATCTATAATCGTAACAGCATCCATTTTATTTATAGGCGTAACCGTAGCTTTATCTGATAGATATGGTTTTATAAGCTTTTCAAATCTATCAAGAGTGATGTACCTAATATAAAATGTTTCTGATTTCATAACATTTTTTCTTGGGGCTTTTGATATATATCCGGAAAGCTCCTTCTCGCAATAAACAACCTCCTGAGGGGCACCTGTCAAAATGATTGCTTTAAATTCATCACTTCTTTTTACATCTCTAAGTTTACATGATTTCGCTATATTATATGCCTTGTCTAAATTTTCCTTTATAAATAATACCTCAGTTATATATTTTGGTTTAATAGATACATATTGAGGAAAATAGTCCAAAACATTTTCTATGTTCTCAGGATAATCTTCTAATATAATCTTATTGCCCTCTTCATGTATTATAACAGCATCTTTTGAAATATAATGAGATATTAACTTTTCAAAATTCAAAGGACTAATATCGTATACATACATAGGTACGCTTATAAAAGCCTTACCAATTCTTGGAGGCTGCTGAAAATAAGGTTTCAGCTTAGTATTTACCTCTTCTATGGATTTGGAAGAACCAGAAACCACAATAACACCTACTTTATCCGCAGCATAGACATTGTATATATCCTTGATAGATTTTATCAGATTTATGGCTTCCTTAGCACTAATACCTCTAAGTATAATGGTTTCTGTTTTCACAGCTGGTAAAAGTTGGCTATATTTAGCATTAGAAGTTGAGGATACACCGGGTGCATAACCATGATTCTTCAACAAAGAAGACAAGGGCGGTAAAGAAGGGGCAGCTTCACATTTTCCCGAATTGATAACAAATATACCATTTGTTACAGTATAAGATAAACAATATTCTCTTAAAATATCGTTAAATAGCTGGTTAGCTGATATTGGTTTTGTTATATCTATATTAACTTTTTGATTTTTAAACTTAGGACCAAAAATTACACTTTTATTGTCTATAGTTGCGATAGTTTTAATCACATCTGATAATTTAGCATTTTCAAATTTCATATTTTTTATTACAGCAGCGTCAGAAATGCTGACAATCATCAAAATACCAATGTATGAACCGAGCGTCTTAAGATGGTATTTTAGTTTATTTCTCATCACTAATA
>CAZTLC010000147.1:0-2444 GCA_964614295.1 uncultured Aquificaceae bacterium
ATGTATGGAGGGACTTCTATATTTTTGAATATCTCTTTTATATACTCTCTATTTGTAGAAGGGTAGACTCTTGCATTCTCTTCTAATACATTTTTATTATCAAAAGGGTTAAAATACCAGTCTATATTTTTTATATTTAGATTTGTTAAGATATCTAAGATATAAACTATAAAGTATTCGTTTACAAAAGGAGGATAGACAGTGGTTCTTAACAAAAACGGCTTACCTATCTTGGATAAGTAAAGAATGGTTTTTACGACTTTGAAAAGACCTTCTTTATTTTTACAAAAACTATAATCTGTGGTTTTCACATCTATGGCAAAATAATCTACAAACTCACATACATCCTTTACTACCGTTGGATTTGTGGCGTTTGTGTCTAATTTTATCTTGAAATTCATCGTTTTTAAGCTTTTAAGAAAATCTAAAAGTTTATCTTCGTAGATGGTAGGTTCTCCACCAGATATACATACCCATTCTATGAGATGCTTTCTTGATTTCAAAAGCTCAAAAACTTCGTTGATATCAATAGCTTTTGTATTTTTTAATACAATATCTTTGTTATGACAATAGGGACATCTTAGATTGCAACCACCAAAAAACAAAACAGTACATAAAGATGGTGGGATACCTCTACTCGGTACCCCAGGGCAATCCACAAAAGAAGTTTTTTGGATACCGTATATCATATAAGCACATACTCTAACCTATCTTTAAACTCCTCTTTTTTCCCAGCGTTCCATCTTTGGACAGGCCTATAGTAGCCTACTACTCTTGAGTAAACCTCTGATGGTGCATTGCAGGTAGGACAGTTAAAATGTTCACCCTTTATGTAACCATGGTTTGGACAGACAGAAAAGGTTGGGGTTATCGTAAGATAAGGTATAGGATAAGTTTCAAAGGCTTTTCTTATAAACTCTGGCAAGATATCTTCATTTGGAGATTCTCCTAAAAATGTATGCACTACAGTCCCACCAGTATAAAGGGTTTGTAAGTCTTTCTGATGTTCTAAAACCTCAAAAGGGTCATCTGTGTATCCTACGGGTAACAATGTAGAGTTTGTATAGTAAGGTTCATTTTCACCAGAGGTGATAATATCAGGAAATCTCCTCTTATCATGTTTGGCAAGCCTATAAGATGTGCCTTCTGCTGGTGTAGCCTCTAAATTGTAAAGATGACCAGTGAGTTCTTGATATAGGCTTAGTCTTTCTCTTATCTTTTGAAGTATTTTTATTGCAAAATCTTTTCCTTCGGGCGTATCTATGCCTTTACCTAAAAAGTTTAGCAAAGATTCATGCATACCCACAATACCTATTGTAGAAAAATGATTGTCAAAAGATTTAAGGTAAGACGCAGTATAGGGCATCAGACCAGCTTTTAGATTTCTTTCTACTACACGCCTTTTTATCTCTAAAGATTCTTTGGCAATATCCATCATTTCAAAAAGCATTGAAAAATATTCTTCTTCTGTTTTAGCCAAATATCCTATGCGGGGCAAATTTATAGTGACAACGCCTATACTACCAGTTTTATCAGCAGCACCAAAAAGTCCGCCCATTTTACTTCTTAGTTCTCTTAAATCTAATTGAAGCCTACAGCACATAGACCTAACATCACCAGGTTTCAAACTAGAACTTACAAAGTTTTGGAAATAAGGTGTGCCATATTTTGCTGTCATCTTCCAAAGAAGTCTGGCATTTTCCGTATAATAATCAAAATCTTTTGTAATGTTATAAGTAGGTATTGGGAAAGAAAATATCCTACCAGCATAATCACCCTCAAGCATAACCTCTATGAAGGCTTTGTTTATAATATCCATCTCTTTTTGAAAATCTCCGTAATAACCTATATCAGGTCTCTCTTTTCCTCCTATTATCACAGGTTTATCTTTCATATCCTCTGGCACAGTCCAATCAAAGGTAAAGTTTATAAAAGGTGGTTGAGAACCCCATCTGGAAGGTACATTCATGGCAAAAACCATCTGTTGTATCAGCTGTTTAACTTCTTTGTAATCAAGACCATCAACCCTTACGAAAGGTGCTAAAAACGTATCCACAGAGTTAAAAGCCTGAGCTCCTGCAAACTCCATCTGCATAACACCTAAAAAATTCACCATTTGTCCTGTAAGAGCGGATAGATGTTTGGCTGGACCAGCTACAATTTGACCATAACCACCTCTAAAGCCTTTCCTAAGCAAATCTTCCATAGACCATCCAGCACAGTAAGCTACTATACCATGAGATAAATCATGTATATGAATGTCTGCATTTTCATGGGCTTTTCTGATATGTTCAGGATAAACATTCTTAAGAGTATAGTTTGCAATTACAGAGCCAGCCACATGCAAATACAATCCTGGATAAGAAAAACTTGAATTAGAGTTTTCAAAAGTCCTCCAGTCTTCTTGGCTTATATAGTTTTTAACCAATTTGTCTATATCTATG
>CAZTLC010000148.1:0-2442 GCA_964614295.1 uncultured Aquificaceae bacterium
ATTTGTAATGAAAGAAGATACTTTGTTTATCAGTTCAAATGCCATTTGGAAATAAGGTATTATGAGTAGCATAAGAGGTATCACTATAAGCCCTAAGGCTGCTATGTTTGCAGTGGCAGCTACTCCTTCCACAAATACGCCCAGGTCTCTAAGCTTTTTTTCTGCTAAAGAAAAAAGCGTTTCCCTAAATTTACCTGTATAAAAAGCACTCTCTAAAGATGCTATCTCTGTAAGTTTAAGTATAGAAGTCAATGCCTCTAAAAAACCCTCTAGATTTGGGTCTACCGAGGAAAAGGCTTTTTTTATCTTGCCTTTTGAGGTATCTTCTACATAGTAGATAATATCTTCTATAGGTATGTTTGCCATGTAAAAGAGCCTCGTGGTATTTAATATCCTTACACCTTCAAGCTCTTTAAATATATTTTTAACAATTGGGGTATAATCTGGTTTTACAACTACAAAAAATATGAATATTCCAAGGATAAAAAGATTTATAGGGATAAAAAACTTCATAAGGAAAGGAAGATAAAAAGGAGCTTTTATGAGCTTTGTAGCAAGCAAGGTGGTGGCTATCTTATGAAGTACATAATCAGACAAAATAACCGTAGCAATAAATGTAAAAATAGGCATAAGTATCATCTGCACCAATTTTGATTTTGCTTTTTCTATAGCTTCGCTTATATTTTTTAATTCATCTAAAATCCTATAAACTGGTAAAGATTTATCTTCAGCATTCTTTATAATTGTAATAGCTTCGTAAGAAAGATAAGGTTCATAAACTTCTGATTTTTTCATACCAGAGCTTATACCTTCTACTATATCCTCAAGTTCTGGCCAGTTTAGATATTTGTTTACCCTTTGATAAATTTCTTCCACAGATATGTTTGCATACCCAGATTGGACTTCTGCATCGTATATTATCTTTTCTATCTCTTTTTTTCTACCAAAACTCTTTAAAGGCTCAAGCATAGCATTATTTTATTAGATATAAATCTATATCGGCTATTATATCATCTTTATTAGATTTTAAAGTATTTGTGTTTTTGGCTTTTTTTGGGGAGAGGATATCGTTTGGATTTGTAAGCTTTAAGGATTCTATATAGCCTTTACAATAGAACATCGTTTGTATAAAATCATAAAAAGCTTTGTAATTGGTGATAGTACCTTTAAACTCTAATTTATCTACATCGTATAAGTTTAGTCCGTCTTTTAAAAGCCTGATACCACAGGTCTCTTCATCCAACGGAGTTATTTTGATAGAAAAGTTTGGTTGAAGTGTTATGTGTGATGTCTTAGAATAAATTGGTATTGGTTTTGTGCTTACAAGCGTTGAACCTTTGGCAGGATATGCAAATCTAAATGTTATGTCAAGGCTTCCATCTAATTTTTCATCTTTACCAGGAGCCGCTTTTTCATCTTTTATAGAGTAATCAATATCTGATATATAAGCTGGATAGCCAATAGAAGATGTTTGCTCTATTGCGTATGCAATCTGATATAGCGCATCTTTTGTAAAAGATTCCAAGATAGATGTTTTTTGCTCTTGAGTTAGGCTTTTACCCATAGGTGGTGGTGGAGGTTTGCCACTGGGTAGTGCAAGCTTCTTAGTTTTATGGCTTTTAATATAAAGATAAAAGATACCACCGATTAATATAATGCCCCACATAATCATGAGTGCTATTATTTGTGGACTTTGATACCAAGGAGGACCATAAAGCTTTTTTATCTTATTTAAAGGTTCTTTTATTATTACAATAGGTTCTCCCAAGTACTCGGTGGCAATATAGCTTTCTGGGTCTTGGTCTGTGATAAGCTCTTTCTCGTTTATTTGAATTCTATCTCCTGCTATTACGTATTCATAGTATTTTTTCTTTTCTGAGGCTATCCTTACGGCAAGGTTTATATTGTTTTCTTGCATATATATGATGTCATATAGATAGTCTTTTAACTCTTTACTATCCACACAGTAATATCTTATTCTTTTTCCATCTTTTCTTTGAATGCAGGCTTTATTTTTTTCTGGTTTTCTAGAGATGGTGACATTTGCCATATGTTATTTTTCCTTTGGTGATGTTGAGATTTTTTCCCAATAGACTTGATTTTGAGTGACTACCAATCTATAATTTCCTTGCACAAAACCGTTTGTATAAACTTGACCACTTGGGGAGATGGCATAACATCCGTTAGAACATATTATCAT
The DNA here is from genome assembly GCA_964614295.1 of uncultured Aquificaceae bacterium. Classification (GTDB taxonomy): domain Bacteria; phylum Aquificota; class Aquificia; order Aquificales; family Aquificaceae; genus Hydrogenobaculum. The sequence goes on from CAZTLC010000148.1 coordinate 2,201, forward strand.
AGAAACCTGTGGCAGTGGAGGTGCTACAGAGATAGGCGGTGGTATGTTGTTGTTTTGTTTGGCTTTACCTATGAGGGTCTTAAGAGGTGGTAAAGGAGGGGATTGAGGAGGTGCTTTCTTTACCATCTTTTGTTCTTCTTTTGCCATTTTAGCTTTTTCTTCTTGAAGTTTGTTTATGTAAAAGCTTGCAAAAGCGTTTGAAGGTGGTAAATTGTTTATAACATTTAAAACTTGGGCTTGGA
>CAZTLC010000149.1:0-2439 GCA_964614295.1 uncultured Aquificaceae bacterium
GTTTTAAAGCTTTTATTAACGAAAATTTAATAAAGAAGTTATAATATATAGTGTATGAAGTTTTTTGAAGAATTGGAGGAGACAAAGAAAGAGCTTATAAAGATGGCTTCTATGGTGCAAAATGCCATAGAGAAAGCTATGAAATCGTTGCTAGACCAAAATGTAGATTTGGCGGAAGAGGTTATAAAAAAAGACGACGATATAGACCTAATGGAAGTTAAGATAGAGCAAGATTGCATAAGGATGGTAGCTCTTTACCAACCAGAAGCCAGTGACCTTAGGTTCGTGATGGGGGTGTATAAGATTGTATCAGACTTAGAGCGTATGGCGGATGAAGCAGAGAATGTAGCCCAGCGTTCTATCTTACTCTCTCAAGAACCTCCATTAAAACCTTATGTAAACCTTACTATGATGTCTGATATAGCAAAAGAGATGGTGAGCGATAGCGTTATCAGTTTTTTACAGAAGGATACGGAGCTTGCTAAAAAGGTTATTCAAAGGGATGATATGGTGGATGAGCTATATCATCAGCTTGAAAGAGAGCTTATCACTTATGTGATGGAAGACCAAAGAAATATAAAGAGAGCCATATCTTTAGAGATGGTGGCTAGACACTTTGAAAGGATAGCTGACCACGCTGAAAATGTAGCAGAGATGGCTATATACTTGGTGCAAGGTGAAATGGTTAAACATAAACACATTCAAGAAAAAAGTTAACTTAGTTTTAGGGCTTTTAGTATTATCAATAGTTTTAGCCTCAAACATAGGCTTTGTTCTAAATTTAAAACATAATCCCTCTATAAATATATACGCCTTTCTTGCCATCATCAACATAAATCTCTTTGCCCTACTCCTTGCTACCGTTATTATCTTTAGGAAGTTTATAAAACTATACTATGAGACTAAGAAAAAGACGCTGCGCACCAAGATTACCACCATAATACTCCTTTACATGTTTTTGCCTATTTTTCTTATGATGTTTGCTTCAAGTTTTGTGATAGTAGAAAGTGTTAAAACTTTTATAAGCGACAAGACAAAACTTGTTTTGAGGACTTCTTTGAAGCTTTCTAAAGAGATTGAACAAAGCCAATATGAAAAGGCTATCCTGTATAGAAATTTTTTAAGCAAGCTAATATACTATGAAGACCCTTATTCTTTAGTAAACCACTTCAATATAAGGTCTGTGCATGAGCTCTCAGATTGCAACAATCCTATCGTAGAAAACGAAGAGTCTTATAGTATATGTGTCATGAGAGGTGATAAGGCATATGTTTTTGTAGTGGGTAAAGATGCAAAACTTGAAAGGTCTTCAAAGGCTTTAAACCGTTTTGCCAAAGAGTTTATCGTGCTTGTCAAAACAAGAGATATACTAAACGGAAACTATGTAGCTTTTATCGTGATACTGGCGCTTATGGTGGTGCTTTTTACGGTGTGGTTTGGTATATTTTTAGCTCGTCATATATCAGAACCTATAGAGGAGTTGTCAGAAGCTGCCAAAACCCTTGCAAAAGGAGACCTTGATACCAAGCTACCCACACCAAAGACCAACGATGAACTTTCAGAACTTATAAAGGCTTTTCAATACATGAAAGAAAATCTCAAAAAACTCTATCAAGACCTCATAAGAGAAAAAGACCAGCTAAACAAACTCCTTGACAACATACCAATAGGCGTAGCCTATGTGGATAAAGATGACAATATAATAAGGGCAAACAAAGCCTTTTTGGATATGTTTGGAAATACCGATATAAAACATTTGGATTTTAAAGATAAAAGCATAAAACAAGATATCATAGAACTATCAGAAAACGAGAAGATATTTATCTTTGAAGATGTAAGCCCTATGGTAAATGCCCAAAGACTATCCGTATGGAAAGAAACCGCCCAAAGGGTAGCCCATGAGCTAAAAAACCCCCTCACACCCATAAAACTAAACATGGAAAGGCTTTTAAGAATATCCAAAAACCATCCAGAAAAATTACAAGATACTATAAACATCGTTGGAGATATAGTGCTAAAAGAGATAGACAAGATATTAAAACTTCTTCAAGATTTTAAAGATTTTTCAAATATAGAGACCTTGCACAAGTCCACCCAATCTATAAAAGACGCCATATTAGAAGCAGTAGAACTATATAAGCCCTATGATACTGAGTTTGAAATCATAGGAGACAATATTTTAGAATTTGATAAAGAAAAGATAAAGATAGTTTTTATGAATCTCATTCAAAACAGCATAGAATCTAAAAGCACAAGGATAAAGATAGAGATAAAACCCTCAGAAATCCTCTACCAAGACAACGGAGAGGGCATAAAAGACATCTCCAAAATCTTTTTACCTTACTATTCTAGCAAACCCACTGGCACAGGACTTGGACTTAGCATCGTAAAAGCTATAATACAAAAACACGGCTGGAAAATAGAAGCCCTACCTTCAAA
>CAZTLC010000150.1:0-2311 GCA_964614295.1 uncultured Aquificaceae bacterium
AATGATGGCTAAGGTAGCAGTTTTATTGGCTCCTGGATTTGAAGAGGTAGAAGCCATAGCTCCTGTTGATATACTAAGAAGAGGTGAGGTAGAGGTGATATTGGTGGGTGTGAAAGATAAGGTTATTCCAAGCGCTAGAAATGTAAGAGTGGAAACCGATATAACGATAGATGAGCTAAAGGATGTTGACGCTTTAGATATGATTGTAATACCAGGTGGGATAACAGGGGTTGAAAATCTAAAAAAGACCGAAGAAGTAAAAAATCTTATAAAGCTTATGAATGATAAGAAGAAGTATGTGAGTGCCATATGTGCTGGTCCTCTTGTGTTAAAAGAGGCTGGTGTGGTGGAGAATAGACATATCACATCACATCCTTCTGTAAAGCTTGAATTTAATGAGTCTTTGTACAAAGAAGAGTCTGTGGTGGAAGATAATAATATCACTAGCAGTAGAGGTCCAGCCACTGCCATGCTTTTTGGTTTTAGGCTTTTAGAAAAATTAACTTCAAAGGAAAAGGCAAAGGAAGTGGCAAAAGCCATGCTTTTTGATTACTGATATGGATTTTAAAAGCATAGAAAAAAAGTGGCAAGAGCGCTGGGAAAAAGAGTATAAAGAGAGAGAGCCTATAAATAAGTTTTACGTTCTTGAGATGTTTCCATATCCCTCTGGAAAAATACACATGGGACATGTGAGAAACTATACCATAGGAGATGCTATTGCACGTTTAAAGAGGATGGAAGGCTATACCGTGCTTCATCCAATGGGATGGGATGCTTTTGGACTTCCAGCAGAAAATGCCGCTATCAAAAACAATCTCAGACCAGATGTTTGGACTTATTCAAATATAGATTATATGAGGGCTCAATTAAAATCACTTGGATTTTCCTACGATTGGGATAGAGAGATAGCCACGTGTAACCCTGATTATTATAAATGGAATCAATGGATTTTCTTAAAGATGTATGAAAGAGGAGTAGTCTATAGAAAGACTGCTATTGTAAACTGGTGTCCCAACGATGAGACTGTGCTTGCCAACGAGCAGGTGATAGATGGAAAATGTTGGAGATGTGGAAGCGTTATAGTGCAAAAAGAAATACCTTCTTGGTATATAAAGGTTACAGATTATGCTGAAAGGCTTTTAGAAGATTTAAGGCTTTTAGAAGGAAAATGGCCTCAAAGGGTTATCACACAGCAAATAAATTGGATTGGAAAAAGCGAAGGGGCTTTGGTAAAGTTTCCATTGGAAAAGAAGCTAAAAGGTTTTGAATATTTAGAAATATTTACCACCAGGATAGATACCATCTTTGGTGTAAGTTTTATGGCTATAGCCCCAGAACATCCTCTGGCAAAAGAACTATCCTATGAAAACCCTGAGGTAAAAGCTTTCTTAGAAAAGATGTCTCATATATCCACAAAAGAAAGAGGTACATCCTCTTCTAAGGAAGGCGTATTTACAGGCCTATACGCTATAAATCCTGTTAATGACAAAAAGATACCTATATATGTAGCAAACTACATACTGACAGAGTATGGCACCGGTGCTATAATGGCGGTGCCCGCCCATGACCAAAGGGATTTTGAATTTGCTAAAACTTATAATCTTGATATAATCCCAGTAATAAAACCATCTGATGAATCTTTTAACTTTCAAGAAAAAGCCTATGAAGAAAAGGGTGTGCTTATAAACTCAAGCATATTTGATGGGCTTTCTTCTGAAGAAGCTAAGGAAAAGATTTTAGAGCTTTTAAAAGCCAAAAACTTGGCTCAAAAAAAGATTAGCTACAAGATAAAAGACTGGAATGTTTCAAGGCAACGCTACTGGGGTACGCCTATACCCATGATACACTGTGAACATTGTGGTATAGTGCCTGTGCCTTACGAAGATTTGCCAGTGCTTCTTCCAAAAGATGTAACTTTCACCGGTCACGGAAATCCCTTAGAACACTCGGAAAGCTTTTTAAATGTCCTATGTCCAAAATGCGGTGCCAAAGCAAGGCGTGAAACAGATACTATGGATACGTTTTTTGATTCTTCTTGGTATTTTTTAAGGTTTACAGACCCAAAAAACGATAAATTTCCCTTTGATAAGGATATAGCCAACAGATGGATGAATGTAGATATATATATAGGTGGCATAGAACATGCGGTGCTTCATCTTCTTTACTCAAGGTTTTTTGAAAAGTTTTTATACGATATAGGTCTTATAGAACATGTGGAGCCCTTTGATAAACTCATCACTCAAGGTATGGTATTAAAAAAATGGGTAAGTGTAGGAAAACTCTTAGAACATCTTGGACTTAATGAGGAAGA
>CAZTLC010000151.1:0-2291 GCA_964614295.1 uncultured Aquificaceae bacterium
TATATTATGCTAAAATTTTAAAGGTGATACTATGAAGGTAAGACCTATTATCAATAGCTATGACTTACAAAGAAGGGTTATAGAGCTTGCCAAGCTAATAGAGGATAAATATAATGAGAAGATATATATAATAGGACTTTTGAACGGGGCTTTTATGTTTGTGAGTGATTTGATAAGATACATTAAAAAAGATATTTATATAGATTTTATGAAGGTGAGTTCTTATATGGGTGATAAATCCTTAGATTTAAAAGTCTTATGTGATATCAAGCTTGATATAGAGGGTAAAGATGTATTGCTGGTGGATGATATACTTGATACTGGTAAAACCCTTTCAAAGGTAAAAGAGCTTATACTCTCAAAAGCTCCAAAGACCTTAAAAATTTGCACATTTCTTGATAAACCCTCCAGAAGAGAGACTGACATAGAAGCAGATTTTGTAGGATTTAAAATAGAGGATAAATTTGTGGTAGGGTATGGACTTGATTACAATGGCTTTGGTAGAAATTTTAATTTTATAGCAGAATTGGAACTTTCTAATCATTTATCTACCAACGATATTATGATAGAATGATAAATTGTGACCGTCATTGAAAAAAATGTAAGGTTTTTAAAGCTTTTACAAAGCGAAGGGTTAATAGATAGTTCTATAGTAGAGGATTTAAAAGATAAAGATATAGATATAGTGAGTTATCTCATAGAAACGAAGAAGATAAAAGAGGAAGAACTATTAAATATTTACTCAAAGATGTTTAAGTTTGTTGATAAAGATGGAAGTGTAGTGGATATAAATAAAATTGATAAAAATCTTTTCAATTTATTTCCTCAAAGCTTTATCCTAAAGAACAAAATAATTCCTGTTTCTATGTCAGAAAATAGTGTTACCATAGCTACCTATATACCATACATAGATGAAAATCAAATAAAGTATATCACTAGGAAGCAAAATGTAGTGGTTTGGTATACGTCTCCATCCAAAATAAAGAAGGTATTGGACGATGCCCTTCACACGTCCAGTGCTATGAATCTTAGAGAAGAAGATGTGTATATTGAAATTGAGAAAGAATACGATATAAACATAGAAAAACTAACAGAACAATCTAGCGAAAGTGCCATTGTCAAATTGGCGGACTCTATCTTGTATAGAGCCGTTCAGAATGGAGCCTCCGATATACACATAGAACCGCAAGAAAAAGAAGTGATTTTGAGGTTTAGAATAGACGGCGTCTTGAAAAAAATGGATTCTTTTCCGGCTAATATAAAAGAACCACTTATCTCAAGATTTAAAATACTCTCAAACTTAGATATATCAGAAAGAAGAAAACCTCAAGACGGTATTATAAAATTAAAGATTTCTAACAGAAAGGTGCAGTTAAGAGTATCTACATTACCGACTATATACGGCGAAAAAATAGTAATGAGAGTTCAATTCCCAGATGAATTTTCCAGTTTGAAACTTGAACTTCTTGGCTTTGAAGAAGATGAAGTTGAAAAATTAAGAGAAGCTTACAATAGACCCTATGGAATCATACTTGTGGTGGGACCTACCGGTAGTGGTAAGACCACAACGCTTTATTCAATACTTCAAGAGTTAAATAAAGAAGAGGTAAACATTGTTACGGCTGAAGACCCAGTGGAGATAAATATACCTGGGCTTAATCAAGTTCAAATAGATGAAAAAGTAGGAAGGACATTTGAAGCAGTATTAAGGTCTTTTCTAAGACAAGACCCAGACATAATGCTAATAGGAGAGATAAGAGATAATATAACCGCTGAAATAGCTATAAAATCTTCTCTTACTGGGCATTTAGTCCTTTCAACGTTGCACGTAAATGACGCACCTAGCACTATAGCAAGACTTATGGATATGGGTATAGAACCGTTTTTGATATCATCGTCTCTTCTTGCGATATCAGCTCAGAGGTTGGTGAGAAAGCTATGCCCATACTGTAAAATCCCTTACGAACCCACAAAGCAAGAAAAAGAGTATTATAAAATAACTACAGACATAATATATAAAGCCAACAAAGAGGGATGTGAACATTGTAATCATTTGGGTTATAAAGGAAGAACCGTGATAGCAGAGCTTTTATTTGTTGATAACGAAATAAGGGAAGTTATAAGTCAAGGGAAAACCACGGAGGAGATAAGAGAATTAGCCATAAAGAAAGGTATGAAAACCCTTTTTGATTCAGGTATATTAAAAGTAAATAAAGGTATAACCTCTTTAGAAGAGGTCTTAAGGGTATCTATGGAAAATTGATGGAGGTTTAGTCTATGCAACTTGATAT
>CAZTLC010000152.1:0-2217 GCA_964614295.1 uncultured Aquificaceae bacterium
GATACGGTAAGAGAAGAAGCTAAAGAAGTTATCAAGAAGCTTTTAGATATGAATATCAAAATTGTCATGCTAACAGGAGATAACGAAGAAGTAGCTCAAGCTATAGCCAAAGAAGTAGGTATAAAAGAGTTTAGAGCAAGAGTATCTCCAGAAGAAAAGGCCAAATATGTAGAAGAGCTAAAAAGGAAAGGCTATAAAGTGGCTATGGTAGGGGATGGTGTCAATGACTCTGTAGCGCTCTCAGCGGCGGATGTCGGTATAGCTATGGGAGATGGTTCTCAGGTAGCTATAGATGTTGCCGATGTGGTGCTTATAAAAGAGGACTTAAACATGATATACAAAGCTATAAAACTCTCTAAAGATACTATGAGAGTAGTAAACAACAATATCAAATTTAACTTTGCCATAAATACCTTAGGCATGGCAATGGGTATATTGGGTTCTGGAAACCCAGCTTTTTCTGTGATGATAAATAACGGTTCTACTATACTATCAGCTCTTTATTCTATTACGCCAGATATAAAAGATGGATGAAAAAAATCTTGGTAGAGGGCTTTATTTTGTATTTGTTATAACATTTTTAGATTTTCTTTTAGAAGTTTACTATGGGTACGCTTTCAACAGTTTGGCTTTGCTATCTGACGCAGTTTATATGTTTATGGACTTATCGGGGCAGGCTTTAGCGATATTTGCCATGTACCTTTCTAAAAGACCTCCAAATCCAAAAAGAACCTTTGGATACTACAGGGTTGAGATACTCTCTGCACTATTTAACGGTATAACCGCTGGATTCTTCCTGATAATGATATTCTTACACGCTTTCAAAAGGCTTATTCATCCTGAATATGTAAATGCTGGCGGTGTCTTTTGGATATCTATACTTGGTCTTTTGGTAAACATAGTTGGTATAGTAATACTTTATTTTGGTTCAAAACATAGTCTTAATATAGCTGGAGCTTTTTTAAGAGTATTAATGGATGGCCTTAGCTCAGTTGGAGTTATAGCTTCTTCTATACTTATAGAGTTAACCGGAAACTACATATTTGACCCTATTATGAGCATATTGGTAGGTCTTAGTGTCATATATCCTATTTACAGAGTATTATCAAAATCAATAGATATACTAATGGAGTCCTCACCAGAGTATATAAACTTAGAAGAGTTAGAAAACTTTATAAGACAACATTTTCCAGAAATCATGATAAAATCTATACATGTCTGGAGCTTAGTACCCGGTAAAAATATCATGTACGCTAGGCTAAGAGAGCAAGATTTAGAAGCTTTAGAAAGCACGCCTTTAAAAGAAGTAAGAGAAAAGATAAGGACCATGAAAAAAGAGCTCAAAGAAAAGTTTGGTTTTGAAAGGGTAGTGATAGAACTTTACTAAAAGCCTTAGGGAGGTAGATATGATAGGAACGTTGTCTAAAAATACTTATGGGTTTCGTTTAAAAGCTTTTAAACCAAAAATAGGCTTTAAATTTGAAGTAGGCAATTTCACAGTAAAAACGGTGCAAAATCACAAAGAATTCAAAAAAGCTCTAGAACTAAGATACAACGTATTTTACAAAGAGCTTTTGAATAAAAACAAACTCATAAGACTTGACATAGACAAGTTTGACTTTATAGCAGACCATATCATCATCATTGACAACAAAACCCAAAATGTGGTAGGCACTTATAGAGCTATAGCATCAAGCTTTAGCGATAAGTTTTATTCGGAGACCGAGTTTGATATATCTAGTATTAAGCTTTTAAAAGCTACAAAACTTGAAATTGGAAGAGCAAGCGTACACAAAGACTATAGGAACGGCGCTATTATAGCGCTTCTTTGGAAAGGAATTGCTTATTATGCCAAAATAGTAGGTGCTAAGTACGTTTTTGGATGCTCAAGCATTCAAACGGAAAACATCTTTGAAATAGTGTTTGCTTACAAATACCTAAAACAATTTGAGAACAAAATAGTTTTTCCATTACCAGATTTTCGTATAAAAGATTTTGATACATATCTAAAAACCCTTGATGCTGTGAACATAGATTTAAACAGCTTGAAAACATTTGTACCCTCTCTTATTCAAGGATATCTAAAGGCAGGTGCCACAATATGCAGTGAGCCAGCCTTTGATAAGCATTTTAAATGCGCCGATGTTATAACCCTTCTTGACGCTGATAATCTTAACAACTCTTTTAACAGAAGGTTCAAATCATAGAATAAATACA
>CAZTLC010000153.1:0-2209 GCA_964614295.1 uncultured Aquificaceae bacterium
ATAGTCCCAAGTATAAAGGACATAAAGAGTACAAAAAATATCATATCTTTAATATTTTCATTTTAGCCAAGATATCAAGCATAGCCTTAGAATAGTAAACGTTTGATATGAAAGAAGCTATGGTGCCTATAGTTAGAGTGGTGGCAAAACCCTTTACCGGACCACTGCTAAATTGAAAGAGTATCAAAGCTGCCACCAAAAGGGTGGCATGGGTATCGTAAACGGCGCTCAAAACCCTCTTATAACCGTATTCTATAGCTTTTCTTAAGGTGTTTCCTCTTGATAGCTCCTCTTTTATACGTTCAAATATCAATACATTTGAGTCCACAGCTATACCCATGTTTAATATGATACCTGCTATACCTGGTAGCGTAAGAGTAGCTCCTAAAAGCACAAGACCAGCCCAAAGAAGAAGACCGTTCATTATTATGGCTATTGTAGCAGTGACACCGGCGCTCTTATATCTTGCTATTATAAGAAGCACCACAAAAAGAAACGATGCAAAACCAGCGTATATGCTTCTTTTTATGGCAGCTTTTCCAAGGGTAGGTCCCACCACAGCATCTTGAAGTATGTGAAGAGTGGTGGGTAACGCCCCAGCTCTCAATATTGCTGCTAAGTCTCTTACTTGCTCTGGTGTAAAGTTACCAGTTATCTGACCTTGGTCTGATATCCTTGAACGGATAACTGGTGCAGACATAACTCTGTTGTCTAAAACGATGGCAAGTCTTTTACCTATATGACTTTGGGTAAAATTACCAAATATCTCGGCGCCCTTTGAATTTAGTTCAAAGCTAACGGCTGGATTGTTAAAACTATCGGTGCTCTCATAAGCGGTTTTCAAATCAGCTCCTGTTATGATAGGCTTTTTCTTCACCAGATACCATTGGTGCTCATCCTTTGAAGGAAGGATTTTTTCATCGGGTTTTAACTCCTTTTGTAAAGCTTCTAAGGATGGTGAAGCATCTACCACCTCCATCAGCTCAAGCTGGGCAGTTTTGCCAAGGACTTTTTTAGCCCTTTCTAAATCCATAACGCCGGGAAGCTCCACCATCACCTTAGAACTGCCAAGCCTTGTGATGACAGGCTGTACAACCCCAAGCTGATCTACCCTTCTTCTTAAGACTTCCACCGTCTGTGTTATGACATTTTCCCTAATCTGGTTAAGATACAAAGAGCTAAAGCTAACTTTTACTTTTAAAGGAGATACTCTTGATACATCTATTCTATTGGTATAATACTTTTTTAAAAGCTTATAAACTTTGCTATAATCATTAGCATTCAAAAGGTCTATATATATGCCGTCTTGAGATGGATTCGTATCTAAAACGTTTATATGATTTTTAAGAAAAAGCTTTGATATATCTGAAGATGTATTCTCATATTCCTCTTTTATAACCTTGTCTATGTCTGGGGCCAATACCATGCTTATACCACCTTTCAAATCAAGACCAAGGTTTACCGGTTTAAATACCACCACCAACAAAGAGCCTACTATTATAAAAATACCTATTAGTATGTTTAGAAAAATATTTTTTGGCATAGCTACTCTTTACATCCCAAATCTATAACTCCAAAGCTATCTGAGCGCTTTCTATAAAGGAGCTTTATCTTACCATCTTTTATATCCACAAAAGGTAAAAACATCATATGATTTTCAGTGAGTTCCAAAATAGCATCCTCTATGCTCATAGGTTTTTCTACAGAAAAAGTCTCCTCTACTACAAAAGGCTTCGTTTGTTCTTGCTCTTCAGCATACTCTAATATTGCAGCATGCATCTCTTCCTTAGTTTTTGAGCTTTTACGACGATAACTTAGCCTTCTTTCCTTTAATTTCAAAAGTTGGCGTTCTATTTCATCCATCACCTTGTCTATGGCAGTATAAACATCCTTATCCTCTTCCCAAGCATGCACTGCACCACCACCGTTGCTTTTGATATATATATCTATGTCAACTCTAAATACAGAAGTCCTGTTTATATTCTCATCGGTGTGCTTTGCTCTGGCGCTTGTTATAGTTACCACTACCTCCGTTTGCTCTTCACCCGTTTCTCTTAAAAGCCTCTTAAACCTTGATAGTTTTGACTCTACAAACGTTTTTAGATGCTCTGTAATTTCAAAGTGTTTTCCGATAAACTCAATCTGCATATCTATCCTGGTCTACTAAACTGCTATAACAGTCTAGACTGGAGTATTTATATCCCGCCTT
>CAZTLC010000154.1:0-2196 GCA_964614295.1 uncultured Aquificaceae bacterium
TACTCCTGAAGCTGTTGTAAAATCTTTTATAAAAGATATAGGGGATAAAGATTTTGACGATGCTATAAAGCTTTTAAATCCAGATACGGTATCTTCTAGAGGTAAAATATGGGCTAAAAGATGGGTGGAATTAAACACTTACGATGTAAAAAGTATAACACTAGAAGACATGAGAGTGTTGGGAGGCACTGCGCATGCTAGTGTAAAAGTTGTTTACAAAGATGGTAAATCAAAAGATACAGATATAGACCTTATAAAAAACAACGGCACTTGGTATATAAGTCCAACTTTTAGCTTTAAGGAGGGGGAAGTAAGATGACTAATCTTAGTATATGGGAGATTTTTAAAAGCCTATTTGACTATACACAGGCTTTTCTTATGAAAAAACCTGGACCTGTTATCATCTATATAACGCTCGTGCTCCTTTTTTCCTTGGTTGACAACTATATGCCTAAGGATTTGGTTTTTATAAATGTCTTTATTTCTATCTTTTGGACTATACTTTCAAACGCTTTTTTGATAAGCTTAGGTCATCTAATTAGGGAGAATAAAGATATTATATCTTTTGAAAAAGCCATAAAACAAAAACAAACGTTGGTATTTTTTACAGAGCATATAAAAGAATCTTTTGGTATGCTATTTGGCAATATTTTAGTATTTATAATTATTTTTATAGGTGAGGCTTTGGTATTAAATTTTAGTGGATTATTGGAAGCTCTTTATAAGACAAAGAATCATCATGATTTTTTTGCAATAAATTATAATCTTCCAATGGGACTTGCTTTAGCATTTTTGATAATCACCCTTTCTATGATATCCTATGTGGCTCCTTATGTTTATGCTGGTGTTTACGCTTCCGATAGTTTTATGGAAGCTTTTCTTAGAGTTTTTGATTTAATCTCTTTTGGAGTTTGGAAAAAGACATTGAATCTCCAATACTTTTTTGATGTAAGCATGTGGTTTGTTTATTCTACTATGGTTATCGTTATGATACTGCCCCTTATGTTTTATACTATAGTAGCTCCTTTGGGGCTTATCGTTTTAGCTATTTACATCATACAATTTCCTATGTTTAGTGTTATGATAAGATATTGGAGAAATGAGTAAGAATATAAAACCATATAAGAGAGGCTTTACCCTTATTGAGCTTTTAGTAGTAATAGTGATTATAGGTATACTATCCGCTATCATAATCCCTCGTATCACAAATAGGATTGGAGAGGCTAAGCTAAAAGCTACAAAAGTCCAGCTTAAAAATCTACAAGGGGCTTTAGAACAGTATTATATAGATACTGGTATGTATCCTACCACAACTCAAGGGCTTCAAGCTTTGGTGGAAAAACCCACTATACCACCAATACCCCAAAACTGGCATCAAGAGCTTGATAAAGTTCCCACCGATGGTTGGGGACATAAGTTTTATTACATATCTCCAGCTCCAAACCATCCTTATGACCTTTTTGCGAAGACTCCTGACGGTAAAAAAATAGATGTTTGGACGATGCACCTTAAAAGATAAAAAAGGTTTTACGCTTTTAGAAACCATAGCTGCTTTTATAGTGTTTGTGGTGATGATATCTAGTGCTTACTCTCTTTTGTTAGAGGCCATGAAACTTCACAAAAGACAGCAACTTCTTGTAAAAGATATACCTGTTATTTTAAACCAAAAAAACGCTTCCATCGGACATATTGATGGTTTCACTTATCAGATTGTTAAATACCATCATCTTAAGCTCTTAAGATTTTTACCATGAGAGGTTTTACGCTTTTAGAGGTGCTGGTAGTAATTGTTATAATATCGCTGTTTTTTAGTATGCTATTTGGAGTATACTTTTTTATCGTTGATAAAAGCCTAAAAACTATGGATGGTTCTAAAAGGCTTTATAACTATCTTGATACTCTATACAACATAAGAAAAGCTATAGAATGCGCAAAAACTATAAAAGTAGATAACTCTGGGCATTTCTCAAAACTTTACCTATACACATACTGTGGTATGTATAAAGGCTTTTCTAAAGAGGTATTTTTTGTAAAGGATAACTACCTTTATGTGTATTCTTATCCTTATGCTTTTGGCGATATACTTTTTTATGAACCTGACAAAGCCATGAGGCTTATACCTGTAGAAGAGTTTAACGCAAAGTTTATGCCAAATAGCTTTATAAACCTTCGTATAAATAGCTATCGTTTTAGTAT
>CAZTLC010000155.1:0-2183 GCA_964614295.1 uncultured Aquificaceae bacterium
AAAGCAAGCGAGTATGCCGCTATGACATCAGTGTCATTAAATACTGTCAAAAATAGAATAAGAGCTGGGATACTTAGCGGTGCTAAAGAAGAGGATGGTATATGGTATGTATATTTGACATCTGATGAGTATGAAAATCTTCAAAACAACAAAGAGAAATCCCAAGAAAGAGAACAGGCCATATCTGATTCTATAGAAAAGTTAAAGGCGCTTCCAGACGGAGCCCTTATAGCCACTTACATCAATATTCAAAGGTACGCCGAATTCCAAAAGCAAGAGCTGATGCAAGAACTTTCTAGTTTATATGCACTTTTGGCTGTAAAAGAAAAAGAAATAGAATTTTTATCAAAAGATTTAGAGCGGTGCAAAAATAAAATAAAGGAACTTACAGAAGAAAATAAATCTTTATCAGAAAATATGTTGAGTTTAACTAAGGATTTAGAAGATTGTAAAAGAGAATATAAGAACTTGGAAAACAGATATCAAAGGGCAGATATAGATATGAAAAAGATTGTTCTAGATAAAGAAAAGGAGATACTTGAAAAAGAAAGAGAGATAGAAGAGCTAAGGAGAAAATTGTCTACTTAGATAATATGGAGTAGGCTATATTTTTGAGTTTATTAAGCTTTTAATATGAAAATAGCTTAGTTCTCTCTTGTATTGTTTTCTCATAATTTCCATGAGTTTATTAAATATATTATAGGTAAGAAAGGCATCATGCTTTGCTCTATGAAGCTTTTCATATTTGATATTAAAATAATCTGCTAAAGCTGATAGTTTATAGGATTTTAAATTCGGCATAAGCTTTCTGGCTAGCTCTAGCGTACATATGCTTGGTGAAGATATTTTTTTATGTAGATATAGCTTGTAGGCTCTATTTAAAAACGATAAGTCAAAGTTTATATTGTGTCCTATTATTATATAATCTTTTATAAAATCATCTAACTCATAAATTATCTCTCTCATAGAGGGTTGGCCTACTAACATTGCATTTGTTATGCCAGTTATTTCGGTTATCCTTTTGGGTATAAAGTATCCTGGATTTATTAATCTGTGGAATTGTTTTGTTATCCTTTCTTTTTCTACTAAAAAAGCATATATTTCTATGATTTCATGGTTTTCTGAATCAAGGCCAGTGGTTTCTATGTCTAAAACTACGTACATATAATCCTTCAAAACTTCGTTAAAATGTATCATTGAAGATAAATCTTTATATAGCTCTCTTTTTTAAGCTTATTCAAAATCTCATCGTATTTTTTCTTCATTTTTTCTTCTAATAGCTTTTTCTTTAGTTTTTCTAAATCAACATCTTTATAAACGAGTTTTATATTTTTAATCTTAGCCACATATATGTTGTTTTTGCCTTCTGCAAAGACTATATCGCCTTTTGATGCTTTCCATACTTGTTCGTCTAGATTCTTCTTTAAATCTCCTTTGGCTACTTCTAACTCTTGAGGTGTTAAATTTAGTTTATCGCCTATGGTTTTTAGGCTTGTGGTATTGTTTAGGAGTTTGCTTAGTTTATCTTTATCTTTCTTTGGTACTATTAAAAGCTCAACATCTCTTTCTAATTTAGGTTTTCCATATTTTAACTTTAAAAGCTCAATATCTGTAGGTGTTAGTTGTACAGCTTTTCTTAAATACTCACCAAAGCCTGCTGTCGCAAGTATTTCCTTTCTTAGAAAATCTCTAAACTCTTTTGGGGATATGCCTTGCTTTCTTAACTCTTCATATAATTGTTCAACAGTAAGATGGTTTTGAGAAGCCATATCTTTTATAGTCTGATCTAAGAAACTTTCGGGAGTAGCCATATGGTTTTCACTTAGGTATTGGTATATTAGATATATATCTACCAGTCGTTTTAGGGCTAACTTCGCATCTTTTGTGCCAAAATATACCATAGCTATCTTTAAATCACTTTCTAATATCGGTTCTCCATTCACAGAGGCTACTACTCTGTTTACCAATACCCCAGGGGTACTGTGTAAGAGTTCTTCAAAATTGTTTTCTGATGTTGCTTGATTTTTTATAGTTTGATGATTTTTGTCAGCAACTTTATTGGGTTTCGCTAGTATAATACCTGTGATCGTTAGCATTGAGATAGTGGTAGTTAGTATCTTTTTTTTATTAAAAGCCATAAAACCTCCTTATTTATCATTTTAACCTAAAAATATTAGCTTTGT
>CAZTLC010000156.1:0-2181 GCA_964614295.1 uncultured Aquificaceae bacterium
ATTGGTTTGGGAGAACAAGCCAGCTTTCAGGAATATAGCTCAAAAACAGAATTTCTACTTGGATTATGGTAGAGAAGGAATTCTAAATTAGATTGGTATATAATATATCTATGACTAACAAAGAAGCTTTTGAATTGGCAAAAATGCATATGCCAGGCGGCGTTTCTTCACCAGTGAGAGCCTTCAAGTCAGTGGGTGCAGAGCCTATAGTTGTAAACAGAGGTTTTGGAGCTTTTATAGAAGATATAGAAGGTAAAAGATATATAGACTACATGCTATCCTTTGGACCGTTGATATTAGGTCATAGAAACGAAGCTGTGGTGTCTAAGATAATGGAAGCCCTTGATAAAGGCAGTTCTTTTGGTATCACAAATATGTATGAAATAGAACTATCTAATCTTATAGTAAAAGCCTCTAAAGTTATAGATAAGGTAAGGTTTGTATCTAGTGGAACAGAAGCGGTAATGTCTGCTATAAGACTTGCAAGAGGTATTACAAACAAACCATATATAGTAAAGTTTGATGGATGTTATCATGGTTTTAGCGACAGTGTTTTAGTAGGGGCTGGTTCTGGAGTAGCCACCCTTGGTATTCCTGGAACACCTGGTATACCAAAAGAGTTTGCATCGTTTACCATAGTATTAGATTACAATGATGAAAAAGCTTTGGAAGAGGCTTTTGCAAAGTATAAAAATCAAATAGCTGCTATTTTGGTAGAGCCAGTGGCTGGGAATATGGGAGTAGTTTTACCAAAAGAATCTTGGTTGAAAAAGCTAAGAAATATCACCAAAGAAAACGATGCATTGCTTATATTTGACGAGGTTATAACAGGATTTAGATTAGCTTTGGGTGGTGCATCGGAATATTATGGCATAGAACCAGATATAGTGTGTTATGGGAAGATAATAGGTGGGGGTATGCCAATAGGAGCTTACGGAGCTAAAAATCACATCATGGGAAAAATAGCTCCGGAAGGACCTATATATCAAGCTGGTACTCTATCTGGAAATCCAATATCTGTGGCTTCTGGTATTGCTATTTTAAAAACTCTTATGTCAGATATATCAATCTACGATAAATTGGCAGAATTAAGAGCATATCTTACTTACAACTTATCAAAAATGCTTTCAGAAAAAGGTATATCCCACAAGATAAACGAAATAGCCTCTATGTTTACGGTATTTTTTACCGATAACGATGTTGTTGATTTTAAAAGCGCTAAAACCTCTGATACGAATATGTTTGGTAAGTTTTTCAGAAATGCTTTAAAAGAAGGTATTTTGATGCCCCCTTCACAATTTGAAGCGTGGTTTTTATCCACAGCCCACGATAAGGATATTATAGATAAAACTCTAGAAAAGCTAAAAAAAGCTATAGACCTTTTATGAAAGATTTTATAATACCTGCTATAGATATTAAAGATGGCGTTGTGGTAAGATTGAAAGAAGGAAAGTTTGAAAATATAAAAGTATATAAAAAAAATCCAGTGGAGCAATTTAGATTGTTTGTGGAGCTTGGTTTTAAGCGCATTCATATAGTGGATTTGGATGGTGCTCAGTCTGGTATTCCTAAAAACCTTAAACTTTTAGAAAGTATATTAAAAGAAAAGGCTCAAGCTAAGGTTGAAATAGGTGGTGGTATCAGAAGCATAGAAATCGCCAAAGCTCTATTTGATATAGGGGCAGATTATATTATCATAGGCACTATGGCAATAAAAGACAAGGATAAGTTTTTGGAGCTTTTAGAATTGTATGAAAATAAAATAATCCTTAGCGTTGATGCCAAAAACGGTAAGATAGCTATAGGTGGATGGGAAGAAGAGATTGCTATAAGTCCTTGTGATATGGCAAAAGCTTACAACGATTATCCAATAGAATCATACCTTTATACAAATATAAATATAGATGGTATGCTAACAGGTATAGACATAAAACCTTACAAAGAGTTTAGAGATTGCACTGGAAAGCCCATTATAGCCTCTGGTGGAGTTGCCTCTTTAGAAGATATTATGAAGCTAAAGAATATAGTAAACGGAGTTGTAGTGGGAAAGGCTATATATGAAAACAAGATAGATATTTATTCATTGTAATAAAAAGCGGTAAACGGGATTCGAACCCGCAACCTGCTGCTTGGGAAGCAGCCGCTCTACCATTGAGCTATTACCGCTTCATATAAATTATA
>CAZTLC010000157.1:0-2160 GCA_964614295.1 uncultured Aquificaceae bacterium
AGTTAAAATTTCCAATGTTATAATAATAAACTATGTTTAGAGAGAGGTTTAGAAAATTTCATTTTATAGGTATAGGTGGCATTGGCATGAGTGGTATTGCCAAAATATTGCTTGATATGGGATATGAAGTATCTGGGTCTGATGTAAGAGAAAACGATGTTATAAAAGAGCTAAGACAAAGAGGAGCCGAGATATGTGTAGGCCATGATGCTAAAAATGTCATAGGTAAAGAAGTTGTAGTGTATTCTTCAGCAATATCAAATACAAATGAAGAGCTATTAAAAGCCAAAGAACTTGGACTTCATGTGATATCGAGAGGAGATATGCTAGCCGACCTTTTCAGAATGAAAGAAGGAATAGCTATATCTGGTTCTCACGGTAAAACCACCACCACTTCAATGATATCTCACATATCTCATATAGCTGGATTAGATCCTACGGTACTGATAGGTGGTATACTGCAAACATTTGGTTCAAATGCAGTGCTTGGAAAAAGCGAGATACTTATATCAGAAGCTGATGAGTCTGATGGCTCATTTTTAAAACTAAACTCTGTGATAAACGTGGTAACAAATGTAGATAAGGAACATATAGGATATTATAAGGATTATGAGGATATAAAAGAAGCTTTTGTGCAGTTTATAAACAGTGTACCCTTTTACGGAGCTTCTGTTATAAATATAGATGATGCTGGCATTAAATCTATAATATCTAAGATTCATAAAAAAGTCATCACCTACGGCATAGAATCTGGGGATTTCCAAGCAAAAAACATAAAGATGTCACCAAATGGTACGACCTTTGATGTGTTTTATAAAGGTATCAAACTAAACAATATAGAGCTTCAGGTACCAGGTATCCACAATATTTACAATGCCCTTGGGGCTATAGCGGTTTCAACGCTTATGGAGATAGAGCAGCCTATTATAAGAGAAGCTTTAAAAAGCTTTAAAAACGCAAAAAGGAGAATAGAGTTTGTAGGGGAAAAGAATGGAAATCTCATATACGATGATTATGGGCATCATCCAACGGAGATAAAAAGCGTTTATGATGCTCTAGCATTAAAACATAGGGATAAAGACATAGTAGTTGTTTTTCAACCCCATAGATATTCAAGGACTTATTATCTTGTAGATGAGTTTGTGGAGCTGTTTAAAGCATTAGATAAGGTATTTTTACTTGATATATATGGGGCTTCTGAAGAAAATACTTTTGGTATATCCTCTTTAGATATCGCTAGTAAAGTATCTAAAGAAAGCTGTATTTATGTGCCTTCAAAAGAAGAACTTTTTGATAGGTTAAAAGCTTTTGAAGATAGTGTCATTGTTTTTATGGGGGCAGGTTCCATAGGAAAGTGGTCTTATGAGTTCGCAAACTCGTAAGATATCTTTTATCATTCTTACAAAAGATGAAGAAAAAAATATAAGAAGAGCCATAGAAAGTGTAAAGGATATAGCTGATGAGATAATCGTAATAGATTCTGGTTCAAATGACGATACTGTAAGGATAGCAAGTTCTCTTGGAGCAAAGGTAATATTTAACGAATGGGTCAATTATCCATCTCAAGTGAATTTTGGTATATCAAAAGCTTCAAATGATATTGTATTTATATTGGATGCTGATGAGGAACTATCTTTTGAGCTAAAAAACTCTTTGAAAGAATTTTTAAACTCTTCATACGATATTGGCGTTGTAAAAAGAAGAACTTTTTATATGGGGGATTTTTTAAAACATATATGGAATGAGGAAAGACTTATAAGAGTTTTTAAAAAGGATGTTTGTAAATATACGGGTGAGCTTCACGAGATAGTATCGTGTAATAGTGATAAAAAATATGAACTCTCTGGTTATTTAAACCATTATTCTTTTAAAAGCCTAAAAGACCAATTTGAAAGGACATTAAGATATGCCAAGGTAAGTGCTGATATCCTTTGCAGAAACAATAAACCATTCCACTTTTACAATCTTATAATAAATCCCCTTTGGATTTTTTTTAAATTTTTTATACTAAAAGCTGGATACAAAGAAGGCATAAAAGGTCTTATAATAGCTTTTTCAGGTATGTTTTATGTATTTATGAAGTATGCTTTTTTATACGAGTGTTATAAATCAAAAGAAAAAGAACTCTGGAAATAAATTATCTTTGTAATATACTTTTTA
>CAZTLC010000158.1:0-2125 GCA_964614295.1 uncultured Aquificaceae bacterium
AAAACAAGAGAAGATTCACCTTTATATAAAAAGGCTTTTTAGTGTTATAATATACAAAATGAAAGTAAATATAGAAAAAGAGGTATTTTTAGGGCTTTGTGAGTATTATGACATTGTTCCAGTTTATACAGAGATATTGGCGGATGGGGAGACACCTTTTTCTGTTTTTTATAAGTTAAAGGATGAAGGTTTAAACATCCTTTTAGAAAGTGCAGAAACCAAAGAAAATTGGGGAAGGTATTCTTTTATATGTAAAGGTGGTAATCTAAGATTTCAATACAAAGAAGATACCGCCATCCTTTACGATGGTGATAATATATCAACAGAGAAGACAAAACCCTTAGAGGCTTTGGAAAGCTTATTCAATAGTTTTAAATTTTACGATGATAAAACGCTAGGAAAATTTTGTGGTGGGTTTGTGGGTTATATCGGTTACGATATTGTAAAATACTATCATCCTATTGAAAAGTATGCCAAAAGCCCAAAAACAGGTATTGATATTCCAGATATAGATATGATGTTTACAGATTTTCTAATAATATATGACAACTTAAAAGCCACCATCAAGATAGTAAAGCTTATAAGGATAAAAGATGCGAATAAAGATTACGATGAGGCTTTAAAAGATTTAGAAAGCATAGTTTATAAGCTAAAAAATACCACAAATCCACCTTTTTTAGATATCCATATTAGAGAAGCTAATTTGGAAGAATGGACTCCAAATATGTCAAAAGAGGAGTTTTTAAATATAGTAAGGATATGTAAAAAATATATAGAAGATGGAGATGTCATACAGGTAGTACCATCTCAAAGATTTCATAAAAAAATAAATATAAATCCTTTAAATCTATATAGGATGCTTAGATTTTTAAATCCATCTCCTTATATGTATTTTTTAGATTTTGATAAGTTAAAAATCATAGGCTCTTCACCAGAGACTCTTGTTAAAATCCAAGAAGATATGGTAGAGATAAGACCTATCGCTGGAACTATAAAAAGAGGAAGCACTTCAGAAGAAGATGAGGAGTTTGCAAAAAAGCTTTTAAATGACGAAAAAGAAATAGCTGAGCATGTTATGCTTGTGGACTTGGCTAGAAACGATATAGGAGCCATAGCAGAACCTGGTAGCGTTTATGTGGATGACATGATGCATATAGAAAAATTTTCTCATGTTATACATATAGTTTCAAATGTATATGGTAAAAAAGCAAAAGATTATACATTGTTTGATGTTATAAAACATGCTTTACCAGCTGGTACTTTATCTGGTGCTCCAAAAGTAAGAGCTATGCAGATTATAGAAGAATTAGAGCCTACCAAGAGAAATATATATGGTGGGGCGATAGGATATGTGAGTTTTAATCAAAATATAGATTTTGCAATAGCTATAAGAACTGCTACTATTTTAGAGAACACTATTTATACTCAGGCTGGGGCTGGTATAGTGGCTGATTCCGTACCAGAGAAAGAGTATTTAGAATCCGTTTCAAAGGCTTCAAGTATAATGAAAGCTGTAGCTACTGCAGAAGCCTCTTGTGAACTTTGAAGGGTTTGTAAAAGATAAACATGTAAGCTTTCTAGCAAAAGGCTGGAGAGGGGAAATCTATGTTTTTGAGCAAGATGGAAAGCGTTTTTGTATTAAAAAAGCTCTTCATCAAGAAGCTATATATGCTATTAATAAGGAAGCAAACATACTATCTTTTTTGTATGGTGATAATAGATTTCCTCAAATAGTTTCCCAAGGACAAGATTTTTTTGTATATGAATATATAGATGCAAAGCCTTTTGAAAAAGTTTTTTGGCTTTTAGGCAAAGAACACCAAATAAAAATATTAATATCTATATTAGAAGCAGCATACTATTTAGATAACATAGGTATAAATAGAGGAGAGTTTGATAAAGAATATAAAAATATACTGATAGACGACTATTTTAATGTATATATACTTGATTTTGATAGGGGTGGTTTTTCTCAAAATCCCAAAAATATCACTCAATTTATACAATCTCTTAGGACAAAAGGTATTATCACAAAAGAAGAAGCTATTGACTTTGGAAGAAGATATAAACTAAGCAAAAAAAATGTTTATTTAGAGCTCAAAAATATCCTCCTCTCCCAAGCCCC
>CAZTLC010000159.1:0-2119 GCA_964614295.1 uncultured Aquificaceae bacterium
TTTTTAGCCTCTTCTGCTGACATGAAATAGTCTCTATCCACATCTTTTTCTATCTGTCTTAAGGTTTTACCAGTGGCATTGGCGAGTATGGTATTTAGTATATGCTTTATACGTTTTATCTCTTCTGCGTGTATCAATATATCTGTGGCTTGGCCTTGAACACCACCAAGAGGCTGATGTATCATGATGCGGGAATTTGGAAGTGCAAACCTCTTACCTTTGGCTCCAGCCGCCAAAAGAACAGCTCCCATTGAAGCAGCTTGACCTATGCATATGGTAGTCACATCTGGCTTTATATACTGCATGGTATCGTATATGGCAAGTCCCGCTGTGACAGAACCACCTGGTGAGTTTATATACATCTGGATGTCCTTTTCTGGGTCTTGGGCTTCTAAGAAAAGAAGCTGGGCCACTATAAGGTTTGCTACGTGGTCATCTATAGGAAAACCAAGTATTACTATGCGGTCTTGTAAAAGCCTTGAATATATATCGTAAGCTCTTTCACCACGAGGTGTTTGTTCTACAACTATCGGCACCAACTGGTCTATAATTTTTTCGTATTCTTGAGCGTTATTCAATGTCTTCCTCCTTTAAAGTGCTATTCTCTTTAAATTTAATCATTTCTAAGAGTTTGTCCATAGCTTTTGAAGCAAGTATATCTTTTAAAAGCACAGACTTCCTGTCCTCTCTTGAAAAATAGTTTTCTATGTTTTCTCTTAGCCTTTGCAAAGACGCTTCGTCTTTTTGATTTTCCGGAAGCATATCTTTATAAGCTTCCACTTGCTCGTCTATGTATTTTTTGATATCATCGTCATTTACCTCTATTCCAAGTTTTTTGGCATAAGATACCAATATAGAACGGGTTTTTGCGCTTGTGATACCCTCTCTTACAGACTTATCGTAAGCTGATTTTTCTATAGCTTTTAATGTATTCTCATCAAAAGAGCTCAAATCAAACATATTGTTTAATCTGTTTAGCTCTTCTTCATACACTAAGTTTGCTATTCTTATGGCCTCTGTTCTTGATGTCTCTACTATATCCTTATACTCTTCTAAAAGATATTTTGTAAGGGCGTTTGCTTTTGCTTCCTCTTTTTGATTTTCAAGGTAAGTTTGAAGCCTTTTTCTCGTGTTTTCCAAAGCCTCTTGGACGTTTTCGCCAAGGTCTAGCTCTTTTGCAAGCTCATCTGTAAGCTCTGGATATATCTTCTTCTTTACAGACTCTATCTTTGCCTCTATATCCACCCTTGGAGCATTTTCATCATCGGTTTCTTGGATGGGCACATTTTCTAACTTTACCACATCGTTTTCTTTTTTTCCTAAAAGCTCCTTATACAAATCTTCTCTTAGACCAAGCTCTTTTAATACACCGCTTAGCTTTTGATTTACCTTTTCATTGTCTTGTCTATCTGTCACAGTATAATCTATCACCACATAATCATCTTCTTCTATAGGCCCTTCTTTTGGTTCTAATGTGGCCTTATCTTCCAACATATACTTTATCGTCTTATCTACCATCTCATCGGTTAGCTCAAAAGAAGGTATCTCTAGCTCCAATCCTTCCAAATTTTTTAGCTTATCAGCCTCTATCAATGGAAATATTTCTATATAACCTTCCATGACAAGCTTCATCTCTTTTTCTAAGAAGTTGCTCTTTTCCAAGTTTATTTTTATATCCATCACGTCAAAACCAAGCTCTTTAGCGCTATCGTAAGCTTTTTTAGCAAATTCTTCCACTAAGCTCTCTAGTATATAATTTTTAAACTTACTTTTTATAATCCACTCTGGAGCTTTACCTTTTCTGAAACCATCCACTTCAGCATTTGTTTTTAACTCGTTTAAAATAGTCTTATAAGCTTGCTCTACTTCTTTGCCTTCTACATCAAAAGCGAAATCTCTAAATATACCTTCTTCCTTTGTTATGTTAAAAGCCATAAAACCTCCAAAAAATTTAATGTTTACATGCGGATGGAGGGACTCGAACCCTCACGGGCTTTTACGCCCACAGGATCCTAAGTCCTGTGTGTCTGCCAATTTCACCACATCCGCTTTATCTCAAATATAAAATTATATCACAATTTGCAAAAATAAATAAATTTGAAGAGAAGACGGGGTTAGA
>CAZTLC010000160.1:0-2117 GCA_964614295.1 uncultured Aquificaceae bacterium
AAAGAATCTGGCAGAAATAAAGTAGTGCGTTATCAGAAAGATATGTGGCAAGAAGAAGAATATTGATGTAAAATATATTTAAATTTTATGGCTATAAATCCTAAAAAAGTAGAATTTGAGATATCAAGAATTATAAAAGGGAAAGAAAAAGTTATAAGATATGTTTTAGCTGCTTTTTTTGCTGGGGGACATATTCTTATAGAGGATGTTCCGGGGGTTGGGAAAACCACGTTGGCTATTTCTATGGCTAAAGCTATGTCTTTGGTTTTTAGTAGAATACAGTTTACATCAGATTTGATGCCCTCTGATATCACCGGTATATACATATACGATGAGAAGAAAAAAGATTTCGTGTTTAGACCAGGTCCTATATTTAGCAATATCATTTTAGCAGATGAGATAAATAGAGCACCACCAAAAACCCAGAGTGCTCTTTTGGAAGCTATGGCGGAAAAAACGGTAAGCATAGAAGGTAAAACTCATAAGTTAGAGGATGTATTTTGCGTAATAGCCACTCAAAATCCTATGGACAATTACGGCACCTTTGCACTTCCAGAATCGGAGTTAGATAGGTTTATGATAAAAATATCTATAGGGTATCCCTCTTATGAGGTAGAAACATCTATGATTTTAAATGGAGACCCCGCCGAGAGGCTACCAGATATTCAGCCAGCCATCACAAAACAAGATGTCTTAGATATCATAAAACATGTAAAACATATACACATATCAGAAGAAGTGGCCGATGTACTGATGTTTATAGTGCAAAAAACTAGAAAACATAAAGATGTATATGTAGGTGTATCTCCAAGAGGCACTCTTCAAATGACAAGCTTGGCGAAATCTTATGCTTTTATGTCAGATAGGGATTTTGTAACGCCTTTTGATATAGTAGAATTAGCACCCATGGTATTTGCTCATAGAATACTAACAGATGACCCAACCCAGAAGAAAAACTATATTATAATAGAAGAGATATTAAAAGAGGTAAAACTATGAAAATCTTTTACGGTGTAATGTTTTTTTTGGTGGTAGCGATACTTGCCTATATCACATGGCTAAACAAAGATAGCTTGTTTTCGTTAAAGCTAAGCCCAGTTATAGATGGGTATTACTATCATACCACTTTTTACCCTATTGGGGTTTGGCTTACAGGTGCTCTTGTAATAGGTTTTATAGTAGGATATATTTTGGGGCTTTTAAAAAAATAATAAAATGGAAAATATAGTAGCGGCAATAGACATAGGCTCTTACAGTATAAGGCTTGGCATAGCAAAGACAAATCCTTTTGAAATGCTTTTTGAAAAAGGAAACATCGTAGAGATAGGAAAAGGCGTAAAAGAGACATCTATTATAAAAGAAGAGAAGATAGAAGAGGCTCTAACGACATTAAAAGATTTTAAAAACATAATAGACCAATACAAGGCCTCAAAGGTTGTGGCGGTAGGTACAGAAGCCTTAAGGAGAGCAAAAAATCAAGAGGATTTTATAAAAAGGGTAAAAAAAGAGATTGGTATAGATGTAAATATAATATCTGGTGAAGAAGAGGGAGAGCTTTCTTTCAAAGCCAGCGCATTTTCTCTGGGGCTTAAAAAAGATATAGTGGTGATAGATCAAGGGGGTGGTTCTACAGAGTTTGTTTATGGAAAAGGTCAAAACATAGAATTTGCAAACTCTCTTCCTTTTGGAATAGTAAATCTTACCGAGGGTTTTTTTAAGCATGACCCTCCCACTGAAGAAGAGATAAAAGCTTTGTTTGATTTTCTTGATAAAAGCATAAAAAACATATTAAAACCAGTGGATACCATCGTAGGAATAGGCGGAACTATCACAACGATAGCAGCTCTTCATTACAATGTATATCCTTACAACGGAAGTATAATACACGGTAAAATCCTCTCTTTTGAAGCTTTAGAACGTTGGTTTTGGACACTGGCAAAGATACCTACAGAAGCAAGAAAAAAATACAAAGAGATAGAGGATAAAAGAGCAAAAGCCATAGTCTCTGGCATAGGCATTTTTTATAAAACCTTAGAGCTCTTTGAGAAAGATTATCTTATAGTAAGCGATTTTGGTTTAAAGCACGCTCTTCTTTTAAAAGCTGCTGGTCTTATATC
>CAZTLC010000161.1:0-2111 GCA_964614295.1 uncultured Aquificaceae bacterium
TTGCTAATCCTCTTAAAAAGACAGATTACGGGAAGTATCTGATGGAGATAGCAAACACGGAAGGTTGATATGCCCTTTGATTTTATAAAAGCTGAAATACCGGAAGTTATCATTGTAAAGCCAAAAGTCTTTAAGGACGATAGGGGATTTTTTTTAGAGTTTTATAAAAAATCCGATTTTATATCAGCTGGTATTGATATAGATTTTGTGCAGGATAATCATTCAAAATCTACTAAAGGGGTATTAAGAGGGCTTCATTATCAGCTAAATCCAAAAGCTCAGGGAAAGCTCGTAAGATGTATAAAGGGAAGTGTATTTGATGTGGCTGTGGATATAAGGAAAGGAAGTCCTACTTTTGGTAAGTACGTGGGGATTGAGCTTTCGTCAGATAATCATCTTATGCTTTTTATACCAAAAGGTTTTGCCCATGGATTTTTAACCTTATCTGATGAGGCTGAAATAATATACAAAGTGTCTGGAGCCGAATACTCACAAAAATACGAGAGGTCTATAAGATGGGATGATAAGGATATAAACATAAACTGGCCTATAGATAGAGAACCTATATTGTCGGAAAAAGATAAAAAAGCACCCTTTTTAAAAGATGCCGATATAAATTTTGTTTACGGAGAAAGCATATGAAAATCCTTGTAACTGGTGGGGCTGGATTTATAGGTAGTGAGTTTGTAAGACAATCTATAAAAAACGATATAGATACTATTGTGATAGACAAGCTTACTTACGCAGGAGATTTACAAAGACTAAAAGAGGTAGAAGACAAAATAACCTTTTATAAAGCCGATATCACTAACAAAGAGTTTTTGGATTTTATATTTAAAAAAGAAAAACCAGATATAGTGATACACTTTGCAGCGGAAAGTCATGTGGATAGGAGTATATTGGACCCATCTTCTTTTATAGAAACAAACATAAAAGGTACTCAGATACTTCTTGATTTAGCAAAAGAGCACGATATTAAACTATTTATAAACATTGCCACAGATGAGGTTTATGGAGAGCTCGGTGAAGACGGACAGTTTTACGAAGATAGCCCCCTCGTGCCAAATTCCCCCTATTCGGCAAGCAAGGCTTCTGCTGATATGTTGGGAAGGGCATATTTTAGGACTTACGGGCTTCCTGTTATAACCTTAAGACCTTCCAACAATTACGGTCAGTGGCAGTATCCAGAAAAATTGATTCCTGTGGTCATCCTAAAAGCCCTAAACAATCAATCAATACCTGTTTATGGAAAAGGTGAGAATGTAAGGGAGTGGCTTTTTGTATCAGATTGTGCAGAAGCTGTATTTAATGTCATAGAGAAGGGTAAGGCTGGAGAGATTTACAATATAGGAAGTGGAGAAGAAAGAAGGAATATAGAAGTGGTAAAATCTATATTGGATATATTGGGAAAATCATACGATTTGATAGAGTTTGTTAAAGATAGGCCTGGACACGATTATAGATACAGTTTAAATACTAAAAAGATACAAAAAGAGATTGGCTGGAAAGCTAAAACGAGTTTTGAAGAAGGCATAGATAAAACAGTGAGATGGTATTTAGACCATCTAGACTGGGTAAATCAAAAGCTAAAATACTTAGAAGAATATTGGAAGCAAGTGTATAGATGAGATTTTTGATTTTTGGAAAAGATGGACAGCTTGGAAGCGAGTTTACGAGCTTTTTTGATAATAATGGTTATAAATATATTTCTTTATCAAAAGAAGATTGTGATATTAAAAGCTTTAAACAAGTAGAAAATATCATAAAAGATTATCATCCTGATATAGTCATAAACTGTACTGCCTACAATTTTGTGGACAAAGCAGAAGAGGAGTTCAAAGAGGCTTTTGAAGTAAATGCCTTTGCCTTGAAAAACATAGCCAATATATGCTATGATGCTAAATGTTTTTTGATACACTACTCTACGGACTATGTTTTTGATGGTTTAAAGCAAGGATTTTACGAAGAGGAAGATACACCAAACCCTTTAAATATGTATGGTAAGAGTAAACTTGCTGGAGAGGAGTTTGTGAAAGAGATATTGGATAGATATCTCATATTTAGAACCAGTTGGGTTTATGGTAAGGGTAGCCAAAACTTTTTGTACAGAT
>CAZTLC010000162.1:0-2090 GCA_964614295.1 uncultured Aquificaceae bacterium
CTTATACCTCTTTGAAGGGCTTTTTTTGTTGTATTTAGGCTTTTAATAGCATTGTCTATGGACTCATCAAAACCATTTTTTAGCATAAGGTGTTCTAGCTTTTCTATAAGACAATCCAAAAGCTCCTCTTTTTCTTTTATATCTTTTATATTGTCTACTTTTAATATGTTTTCGTAAAACTCTTTTGAAAAAAGCTTATCACAAAGAGGATGTTTTGAAGACTTTCTTTCAAAAAGCTCTAAGACGATAGAACGGGATATAATTGTAGGTATTATACTTGATAAAGAGCTTGTTATTATTATAAATTTAAGATAAAAAGGTGGCTCTTCCAAGGTTTTAAGAAGGGCATTTGAAGCTTCTTTTAGCATGTTTTGAGCGTTTGTAATAAAACATACTTTAAAATGCGAGTAGTTTGGTCTTAAAACTGCAAAATTGGAAAGCTCTCTTATATCATCTATCTTTATAGTCCCTTCCTTACCAATCCACATAAAATCTGGATGTTTTTCATAAAATATCTTACAACTATAGCACTCACCACATCCCCAAGGTAGTTTTTTCTCACAAAGTATTCCTTTAGCAAAAGAAAGGGCTAATTTCTCCACATCTTCTCTTGTAGAAACTATCAGAGTAGATGTGGGTAAACGGGAGTTTAACTGAACTTTTTCCAGAAATTCTTTAGCGTTCATATCAACCTTCTATATTTTTTATAGCTTTTATGTGGTTTTTTAGGCTTTTATTAAAATAGATATTGCCAGCTTTATCGCTTACAAAGTATAGATAGTCTGAAGAAGCAGGATGTATGGCACTCTTTATAGAGTTTATACCTGGATTGCAAATAGGAGTAGGTGGAAGCCCTTTTACAAGGTATGTATTGTATGGACTTTTAATAGATAGGTCTTTTTTTGTAAGAATACCTTTCCACTTATCCTCTTTCTTTAAAGCATAGATGACGGTAGAGTCCATCTGAAGGGGCATATCTTTTTTTAGCCGATTATATATCACAGATGCCACAAGGGGTTTGTCATTTAAAAACTTTGCCTCTTTTTCCACTATAGAAGCTATTATAATCTCTTTTTTTGTGGGTTTTAAATGATTTTCTTTCATATGCTCTTTAAAATCCTGATACATAGTATATATGATAAGCTTTGGGTTTTCATGCTTGTAAAAAAAATATGTATCTGGAAACAAATACCCTTCAAAACCATCTTCATCAATCCCAAGCTTATGAGCATAACTACTATCCTGAGCTAATTTTAAAAAACTATCCTTGTTACATATCCCATCTTCTTGAAGCCTATTGGCTATCTCATATATATCAAAACCCTCTGGTATCGTAATCTTATGAAGCAAAAACTCCCCTCTTACTAACTTCCTATAAACAGAAAAAAAGCTCACAAGTCCCCTAAACCTATACTCACCGTATTTTATATGCCCATTGGTAAGATAAAAAAGCACCTCCAACGCATATTTGTTTGCTATACCATCTTTTGATATCTTATCTAAAGCCTCTTCTTTGTTTAGACCGTATATATCAATGGTTTTATTTACTATGTGAGGTCTTAAAAGCCAAAAACCAAGGATAAGGATGATACCAGATATTAAAACAACCTTTTGTTTCATCGTTTTAGCTTTAAAGCGCCGTGGTTTCCACATGCTCCTTTAATATTATATATGCACTGATGTGGTCTATCTCTTTTTCTTTTGAGAGCGTCTTTGCTTCTATTGTAGTATATCTCTCATCATGGAGTATTATGTTGATATCTAACTCTTTTTTTAAAAGCTCATAAAACTTTTTTACCTTTTTAGCCCTTTGACCTTCTTTACCAGAGGGAGTTAGTGGATATCCAAGGACTATGAGCTCTACACTGTAAGCTTTTACTATAAGTCTTAACTCTTCTATAAGCTTTTTATCATTTGGTATTATCTTAAAAGGCTTACATATCTTTAGGAGTTTATCTCCTAAGGCAAGACCTATCCGTTTTTCACCATAATCTATACCAAGGAGCATCAAACTTGTTGAAGACTCACAACCTCGTACTCTTCTTCTAAAGAGGATGGTTTGTGTAGATAAAATCCTTGTAAAAAGACAT
>CAZTLC010000163.1:0-2072 GCA_964614295.1 uncultured Aquificaceae bacterium
ACACAAAAGCTTGTCAATGATTTTTAACGATTTTCAATTATAAATTATCTCTTATTTTATAAAATCCTAAAACCATTATACAAAAAAGACTAAAAGCGTTGGCAAATATGATAGCCAATGAATCTTTTACTATCCCGTAAAAAAGCCACAAGCTTATACCAATCCCCATTATAAGTAAAAAAAGACCAGATAAGCCTTTGGCATTTTTTTGTTTTATCACAGCATAAATTTGAGGTATATAACCAGAAGTGGTTAAAATACCAGCTATAAAACCGATTAGCTCTATCGTATTATTTCTCATAAGAGTTTTTGGGCTTTTAATATGACATCCTGAGGGTTTATCTTTAAGCAAGCGTTGTCGTTTCTCTTGCAAACTTTAGAACCACAAGGTTGGCATTCCAAGTTTAAGCTTATAAAATCCTGCAAACTAGATATCTTCCACAGATTATAAGCCCCTAATAGCACCAAGGAAGGAACATATAAAAACGTTGCAAGATGATAGCTAAAGGTTTCACAAGAGATTAGAGCTTTAGCATCTTTTACAATGCTTGCAAAAGTGTGAATATCTGTAGATATGTAATGGGCAAAAGGAAGTCTTCTTTTGATATAAAACTCTTCAGATTTTGGGTATGTAAATACCACTTCATATCCTTTTGAGTGTATAAAGCTTGCCACTTCGTTAAAAATCTCTATATCTGGGACTTTTGTAGGAACTGGTGCGGTTGGTGATATCACCACATAGCTTTTGCCTTTCAAAGGATTCTCTTTAAAAGTCCAAAAATAAGGCTCTATATAAACTTCTTTACCCAATAGAGGTGTTAGTATTTGAAGGGTGTTTTTAATTTCATCAGAACCCTGTTTAAAAGGTGTTAGTTTATTGTATATAACAGATAACAATCTTTCCTTCTTTTTCTTGTAAAGTCCTATTTTGTTTTTGGATTTTATTATAAAACTATAAAAATAGGATATACCTTTAAAAGATGTATCTATAAGAAAATCGTAATCTTTCTTAAAAGAGCTCAACTTATCATCCATAAAATCTATATAGGGATTTTTTTGGAAAAGCTCTAAACCCTGTCTTGTGGTAAAAACCTCCACCGTGGCATCTTTGTGATAAAGCTTTATAGCCCTAAAAAGCAATGAGTTGTAAAGAAGGTCTCCGTAGCCTTTGTGAAGAGTCAAGATTAAAATCTTCATAAAGTCTTTATAGCAAAAGCGTGAGCTCCAAGTATCCCAGCATCGTTGCCAAGGGCTGAAAGCTCTATTTTAAGGTTTGAAACGCTTGGGTCTATAGCAAGTTTCAGAGCATCCTCTTTTATCCTATCAAACAAGAAGCTAAAGCCCATCATCACACCTCCCCCAAGCACTATCTTACAAGGATTTAACACGTTTATCAGACTAGCAAGCCCATAGGACATATACAAGACAAACCTATCAAACACCTTCTTTGCCACTACAGAGTCTTTCTCGTTTACCAAATCTTTTAGTTCTTTGCTATATCCCAATCTCTTTAAGTATCTTTCTAAGGAAAGCCCCCCAGCGTAAGCCTCAAAACAACCTCTCTTACCGCAGGTGCATTTTAGCCCGTTTGGTTTTAGCTTCATGTGCCCAATCTCCCCTAAGTTTGAATCACAGCCAAACCTAAGCCCCCCATCTATTATTACACCACCCCCTATACCTGTTCCCACAAACACCGCTATCCCATTTTCCACATCCTTTAGACCCCCATAAACATACTCTCCATAGGTTATAGCCCTTACATCGTTTATAACAACAACATCCTTTTTTAATCTCATCTTTACAATATTTACAATATCTATATTTTTCCAGCCTAAGTTTGGAGCATGTTTCAAAATACCTTTTTTCATATCCACTTGACCAGCTATAGCTATAGATAAAGCCCTCACATCATCATAATTGGATGTTATTTTTTCTAAAAGCTCTAAAAACGCTTCAAAATCTTTTGGTGTTTCACAATCAAGCCTGCCCTCCACCTGAGAGCCTTTCACTATTCCAGATTTTATATGTGTAGCCCCTACATCCAAAGACAGTATCATATTTAAAAGTTAATA
>CAZTLC010000164.1:0-2061 GCA_964614295.1 uncultured Aquificaceae bacterium
TTTTAAAAGCCAAAAACAATAGAGCAAGCGATGCTTGAGTTTCTTAGCTACTTATAAGCTCTAAGCTTCTCATCCTACTTAAATGTCCACAGGCAGCAGAAAGCTCTAAACCTTTGCTCCATCTTATTGTGCAAGATATATCGTTTTTTAAAAGCTCTTGTTGGAATGTGTATATATCAGATTCCTCTGGTCTTTCAAAAAAGAGAATAGGGGTTTCGTTGTAGGGGATTAGGTTTACCTTTATCCTGTGTTTTAGGCTTTTAAGAAGGTTTACGAGGTTTTTAGCATCTTTTAAAGAACTGTTTACATATTTTATAAGTACATACTCTATGGTGATACGCCTTCTTGGTTCTAAAGGATATGTTTTTAAAAGCTCAAACACTTCTTTTAAAGAACCTACAACGTTTGGCATAAGTGTTCTTCTTGTTTCATCGGAAGAGGCGTTTAGAGAGATGGCTAGGTTTAACTTGTTTAAAACGCTATCTTCTTTTAGTTTTTTTAAATAGTTTGTATAGGCGCTAGTGGATATGGTGATATGTCTTTTGGAGAGCCCAAACTCTTTTAAGAGTATCAAAGAGGCTTTTTTGAGGTTTTCAAAATTTGCAAGGGGCTCTCCCATACCCATAAAGACGATGTTTCTTATGAAGATATCTTTAAAAATGGATATATAAAAATATTGGTCTACTATCTCTGCAAAGCTAAGATTTCTAACAAGCCCACCTATGGTGCTAACACAAAACTTACATCCCACTGCACAACCTATCTGGGTTGATATGCAAAGGGTATAATGGTCTTTTTCTTTTATTAAGACGCTTTCTATAAGATGGTTATCCTTTGTTTTAAATATAAATTTTGTGGAATTTTCTCCTTCTAAAAAAGTATCTAAGTTTAGTGTATGAAAATCTATCCTTAGCTCTTGTCTTAGGCTTTTAGGTAAATCCGTCATAAGGTTTATATCCGTTATTCTTTTCTTAAAAGCCCAATACTTTATCTGGGATATCCTATACTTTTCTATATTTAGCTTGTCTTGAAGCTCAAAGTAATCTTCCAATAGATTTATCATTGTAAGATATTTTCTATGAGTTTATAAGATAAACTATTGGTGGTTTCTATGTAATCATCTTTTATAAGAGATTTTTCTTCTATGCTCTCTTGTTTCAAATCTTCTTGATATGCTTTTATCCATTCTATTATCATATCTTTTGTTAGCTCTATGTGAAACTGAAGGCCTATAGCATTCTCATAAACAAAAGCTTGATTTTGGTATTTATCTGAGCTATATATCCTCAAAGCGTTTTTGGGTAGGTCAAAAGTATCTTGATGCCATTGAAAAACATAAAAGCTCTCTGGAAAACCTTTGAAGAACCTATGCTCGTTTTCTTTTTTTATTTTGTACCATCCTATCTCTTTGCCATTTTGCCCTTTATATACCCTTTCTCCTAAAACATGTGCGAGCATCTGTGCTCCAAGGCAAATCCCTATGATGGGTTTTTGTGCTTTTAAAAAATATTCTATGATTTTAAATTCTCTGCTAAGGAATGGGTATTGATTTTCTTCATAAACTCCCATATATCCACCAAGCACAAAAAGCATATCAAACTCTTCATCTTCTTTTATGCCTTTGGCTTGGTCTATATATTTCACCTCTATATGCTTTGAATATAATATGTCGTTAAAAACACCGGCATGCTCTATCTGAACATGCCTTAATATCAGGGCTTTCATTAAAGCATACCTGGTGGTTTTCCTTTGGATATAACAAGTCTTTCCACTGGTTTATCTCCTTTTAGGTGGCTTTCAATGATTTCGTTGACATCTTCTTTTTTTACGTTGCCATACCATATACCTTCTGGATATACCACCACCGTAGGTCCCATACCGCAAGGTCCTAGGCAACCGGTAGGTGTTATAGCTGTTGTCATCATCAGCTGCGGGTCTTGTTGAAGGGCGTCTGCAAAAGCAGTATAGACATCTCTGCTTCCTTTTTCCGCGCAAGATCCCATAGGATGACCTGGTGGTCTTTGGTTTACACACACGAGCACATGTTTAAACATATCGCCT
>CAZTLC010000165.1:0-1952 GCA_964614295.1 uncultured Aquificaceae bacterium
CCGATGATACTGTGCTGGGCACACGGCACGGGAAAGTAGGTCGCCCTCGGGGGTTTGATTTAAATTTACATAGAAATGGACAACAATATTCAATTCTCTCACGGTCTTTTTGAAACTTTTATATACAACGGCTATACACCTTCTTTGGAAAGGCACTTAAAAAGACTAAACAATTCCTCTAAAGCATTGTTTGGTATAAATCTTGATATTGGCAGAATACTTGATATTTTAAAAGATTATCCTAAAAATTCTGTTTTGAAGCTTTTAATAGCTTA
Organism: uncultured Aquificaceae bacterium; assembly: GCA_964614295.1. Lineage (GTDB taxonomy): Bacteria > Aquificota > Aquificia > Aquificales > Aquificaceae > Hydrogenobaculum. Next base: position 276 of record CAZTLC010000165.1, read on the forward strand.
CGAAGAAACAAGCTTTTACTTTGAAAAACCTGACAAATATAGTATATATGTGAAATCAAGACCTAAGACGAAAACACCAGATGGTATAAAACTCACCGTATCTCCATATAAAAGACATAGCAAAGACATAAGTATATATCACAAGACCACAAACTATCTTATAAATACCCTATCAAAAAGATATGCTGTTGAAAATGGATATTTTGATGCTATATTTCTAAATGAAATGGATTTTATACAAGAAGCTTCATCTTCTAATCTCTTATTTGTAAAAGATGGAACATTTTATACTCCTTCTTTGGAGTGTGGACTTTTGCTTGGTATAACCTTACAAACACTTGCAAGTTATATAAATATACATTTTACAAGCCTAAAACTAAAAGATTTAAAAGATTTTGACAGCGCTTTTATATTGAACTCTGTAATAGGAGCAAAGCCTATAGATAGCATTGAAGGTAATGCTTTTAGCATTGACAAAGATTTGGAAACTTGGTTAAACACATGGCTTCAGAAAGAAAACTCCTTATAGCATCGGGGTTTTTAAATAAGAAGGATAAAGCCATATACAAAGCAAACATAAAATCAATAAAATATGTGGATAGTCTTGAAGATATCAAAAAGGACAATCATTTTCATTTCATAATAATACCTTTTGGTAAAGGCAAGATAATAGATATTTCTATATCATCTTTTGTTAAATTAAAAGTTCCATACAAAAAGTCTCGTTTTAGGCTTTTAAGAAAAACCTCAAAAGAAGAGTATATAAATATGATATTAAAAGCTAAAACACACATAGAAAGAGGAGATATCTATCAAATAAACTTAGCTATGAAATTTGATTTTGAACTTCGTTCCAAGGAAGAAGCACTTTTTTGGCATTTTTATAGGTATCAGCCAGTGGATTTTGGATTTTTCTTCAAACACAACGACTTATTCATAATAAGTGGTTCTATGGAGCTTTTTATAAAAAAATCAAAAAATTGTATAGTATCAAAACCTATAAAGGGCACATCAAAATACAAACTAAAACTTATCAAAAGCCAAAAGGATATTTCAGAGAATCTCATGATAACGGATATTATGAGAAACGATTTTAACAAGATATCAAAAGATGTACATTGTAAAAAACTCTTTGCTATATCAAAACACAAAACCCTTTATCATATGTATTCACAGATAACTGGTAAAACCACTGAAGAACCCTTGAAGATAATTCATAAGTCTTTACCAGTAGCATCTATAAGCGGTGCTCCCAAGAAGATGGCTACTCATCTTATAAAAAGTATAGAGACATTTGACAGAGGATACTACTGTGGTGTATCAACGCTTTTAAAAGGTAAACATATGGTTTCAAGCGTACTCATAAGAACTATTACAGGAAGTGGAAAAAGCTTTTCTTACTATGCAGGCTCTGGTATTACCTATGAGTCTAAAGAGATAGAAGAATACAAAGAAAATCTATTAAAATCAAAATTTTTTAAGCTAAAAGCTATTTAAACATCCTCTTTATCTTCTTTAAAAAAGAAAACACCATGTCCCAAAAAATGTGAACCAAATCCGATACCACAGCCCCAACTATAAACCAGAAGATATCCTCCTCTTTTATCCTTAATTCTAATTGGTGTAAAACAGTATCTGAGCTTTTAATAAACTCATGAGAATAATGGGCAAAACTCA
>CAZTLC010000166.1:0-1947 GCA_964614295.1 uncultured Aquificaceae bacterium
TTTGTCCTTGGGCGGGTTTAAGAGCCCGCTTTCTTTTATTTTTTATCATGTTTTTGTATAAATATCAACATTTAAGTATCTATATATACCTTAAAAACGATAGGATTTTCTATCTAAAACCTACCATATCCCATGAAAAAGAGGATATACCTTATGATATAAAAGCTATGTTTGATATATATTTTTTGCATAAGAAGGATATAGAAGATGAAGATATGTTTCATATGCCAAAAAGATACGAAGATATATATAAGTATTTAAAAAACCATATAAAGTTTGGACAGGTGATAAGCTATAAGGAGCTTGCCGATAGGTTAAACATCCATCAAAGGACTATAGCCGCTGCTATGAGATTAAACCCACTTCCTATATTTATACCCTGTCATAGGGTGGTTTTTAACGGCTTTTATAAAGATAAAAATCAGATAGGGGGTTATAGCGCTGGTGTTGATATAAAAGCGCTTTTGTTAAGGCATGAGAATGTATTGTAAAGTTCTAAAATCTCATCTATAGAAAGCTCATCTGCTCTTTTTGTAGCATAATTATTATCAATGGCTATCTTTTGCTTTAGCATCTTTCTTTTGTTTGAAAATATCTTTTTCAGAAAAGCTTTGTAATCTATTAAATCAAAATTAGGTATATTGGGTTTTTTATCAAAAACCACTACACCAGATATTACCTTTGGCACTGGATAAAAAAATCTACCCGGTACACTAAAAGCGTATCTTACATCAAAGAATGTATTTGCATAAGCCCAGAGCCAAGATTTGTCTTTGGTGTTTGCCATTAGTCTTTCAGAGACCTCTTTTTGAAGCATAAAAACCATCTTTGATATATGCTTTTGTTGGTCTATGAGGTTTATAAGTATCTTTGCATACATGTTATAGGGTAGGTTCCCTATTAGTTTTATGTTAGAAAAGCCTGATAAATCAAGGATAGATGCATCTATGTTCATAAGTTTGGTATTTTTATAAGTTTCTTCTAAAAGCTTGAAAATTTCTTTGTCAAGCTCTACCAAGATAAGTTCTTTTTTGGGCTTTTGGTATAAAAATTCTGTAAGGGCACCAAGGCCAGGCCCTATCTCAAATACCGTATCATTTTCTTTTATATCTAAAAGCTCTACGATATTTCTTGCTATGTCTTTTGATTTTAAAAAGTTTTGACCAAAACTCTTTTTAGGTTTTAACATCAAAAAGCTTGCAGAGGTAATTGAAAGGTTCTTCAAAAAGCTGATATTCTTGATGCTTTTGATATTTTAATATGATTTCAAGGGATGTTTTTATAAGTTCATAGGGTTTAAAATCTTTAGAGATTAAGTTTATAGATTGAAAGCCGTTAATCGTATGTATGACATCTTCCATTATTCCCTCCATCACCATATCAAACTTATTTTCCTGATAGAATAAGCTCCTTTGCAGGTTATTTTGTAGGCTTTTAGCTAAAGCTATTATTTTTAACCATGTTTTAACAGTTTTTTCCCATTGGTCTTTTGGTAGATTTTGAAGCTCTATAGTAATATAGCTTATAAGATATTTTGCTACATAATCTGAGGCTGTTCTTTCACTTACAAAATCGCTTGATTGATAAACATTATCATTCTGAATTAGGTTGGTTAAATCTTTTTTCACTGTCTTTGCTCTAGAAAAGCGGTGCTAATAGCACCGCTTTTGTTTTCATTAGTCTAATTTTTTTAGCTCTTTGGATGGTCTCCAAACAGCTGTGGTTCTTGCAGGTATTTTTATCTCTTGACCTGTCTTTGGGTTTCTACCAGTTCTGGCTTTTCTTGTGCTTATTGTAAAGGTACCAAAACCTGGTATGGTGGTTCTTTCTTTTTTCTTTAGGCTTTCTGCCAATGCAGAAAATACAGCATTAACACATTTTTCAGCCTTCGCCTTTGTTATGTCAGCTTGCTGAGCCACATAACTAACTAATTCTGTTTTTGTCATG
>CAZTLC010000167.1:0-1930 GCA_964614295.1 uncultured Aquificaceae bacterium
ATTGCTTCTTTTGAGAACTTCTCTTTGTAAAGTTTATAAGAATGTTCTTGGGCTTTTAAAAGGTTGTTTTTGTTTTTAAAATAAAGGATAGCCTCTTTTAAAGCCTTTATATCCGTTGGATTTATTAAAAATCCGTTTTTACCACTTTCTATAGCCTCTCTTATTCCACCTACGAGAGAGCCTATCAAAGCACAGGCATTTGCCAAAGCCTCTATTGCCACCCTTGATATAGCCTCATCGTATTTTGATAAAACAAGCACAATATCAGCTTTTTGATAGTAATAGTATGTATTTTCTTGAAAGCCTACAAAATCTATGTTTAAGCCGTTTTCTTTAGAAAATTCTTTGGCTCTTATAAGAGCGTCTCCATCTCCTACTACTATAAACTCAAATTCTTTGTCGTCTTTTAACGCTTTTGCAAGTTTTAAAAACTCCCATATACCCTTTGCCTCTATGACCTTACCTACAAAAAGAAGCGTTATGTTGTCTTTTCTCAATTTTTCTTTAGCACCTTCTTCTACTATGTTATAAAGGACTTTTACCTTAGAAGGGTTTACACCTTTTGATATAAGCTCATCTTTTAATTTTTCACTTACAGCATAGACGATATCCATATTTGATAGTATGAACTTTGCTACAAAAGGGTTTTTGAGATGCTCCATATGTCTAAAGGCGATAACTTTTTTTCCTAAAAGCTTTGAAACTATAAGGGCTATCTCGTATTCTTTGGCGTTATTTGCTATTATGATATCGTGGTTTTTGGCTTTTAAAAAGATATCTTTCAAAGCTTTTATATCAAAAGAATAGTTTGTGGTAGTATAACACTTGTTAAAACCTTCTGTGTTTTTATCTATGAAGTTTCCCTTTGAAAGACAAAGGGTTATATCAAATCCCCTCTCCTTTAGGGCTTTTACAAAACTTATGCTGTGGAGCTCTATCCCTCCAAAGTTTGGGTTTTTATGGGTGGCTAGCCATAGGAATTTTTTCATTTTGAAAGTCTATCATATTTAAACAATTCCTTTAAAAGTTTTTCTATTTTGTCTATAATCTTTTTTAACTCTTCTTTGGTGAGAGGGTAAGGCTCCTCCACTAACCAAGTTTCACGTCTTTTATGAGATATGATATATGGGCATGTTTTATCAAGCTTATCGCATATTACTACAAGCACATCAAGTTCTTCATATGGTATATCTTCTAAGGCATTGTTTTTAAAATTGTAGTCTAAACCTCTTTCTTTTAAGAGCTCTAAGGTGAGTGGCTCTATCTCTTTGTCTGGTTCAAGGCTTGCAGAAAATACTTCTGCTTTTAAGCCAAGCTCTTTTAGTATCTTAACGGTTAAGGCTTTAGCTATGATATTCCTGTTTGAGTGTTTATCGCATACAAATCCTATTCTCATAATATTATTATAAACATTTTTAGGCTTTTAAAAGCTTAGACATAGCAATCTCATCACAAGAGTTAAACTTAGGACAGCTTATGCACTCACCCCATATCTTGTGAGGTAGTGTCTCTTTTTGGATAAGGTTAAAACCCATCTTTTTGAAGAAATCCACCTGATAAGTGAGTACAAAAACAGATTTTATATCATAATCTTTAGCCTCTTTTAAAGCGCTTTCTACGAGAGCTTTTCCTATACCTTTTCTTATGTGCTCTTTTGCTACCGCTAAGGATTTTATCTCAGCCAAATCTTCCCAGACGATGTGGAGAGCGCAAACCCCTACTATTTTATCGTCTTCTGAAGCCACAAAGAAATCCCTTATGTTTTCGTATATTGAACTAAGACTCCTTGGTAAAAGTATGCCAGTTTTTGCGTATTCATTTATTAGCTCATATATATGTTTTGAGTCCTTTAACTTCGCTTTTCTAATACCCATTCCAGATAATCCTTTAAAACAACGGCATTGTTGTTGGGCTCTTTTGAGGCGTATAA
>CAZTLC010000168.1:0-1881 GCA_964614295.1 uncultured Aquificaceae bacterium
ATAATCCTTAATCTTCTTTCATGCCTTCCGCCTTCAAAATGAGCATCAAACCAAGCATCTACTATAGATTTTGCAAGTTCTATGCCCACCACTCTGCCTCCAAGACACAAAACGTTTGCATTGTTATCTTTCGCACTCATCCTTGCCATGTATTCATTAAGACAAAGAGCTGCTCTTATGCCTTTTATTTTGTTGGCGCTTATAGACATTCCGATGCCACTTCCACATATGAGTATGCCTCTATCTGCTTTCTGAGTTTTAATATGAAGTGCTACTTCCTTTGCATAGATTGGATAGTCAGTGGATTCTTTAGAATGAGTGCCACAATCTATCACCTCATAGCCTTTTGATAAAACATATTCTTTTAAAACCTCTTTTAAATCAAATCCTGCATGGTCAGAACCTATAGCTATTCTCATAGACACTCTCTTATAAGTTTATTAACAAGTTTTGGATTTGCTTTACCTTTAGTGATTTTCATAACCTCACCCACTAAAAATCCAAGGAGCTTCTCTTCACCGTTTTTGAGCCTTTCTCTCTCTTGAGGATATTTCTCTAAAACACTTATCACCACCGCTTTTATCTCATCTTCGTTTGATACTTGCTTTAAGCCTTTCTCTTCTACGATAGTATCTGGGTCTTTTTTGGTAAGAAGCATATCTTTTATTACTTCTTTTGCTATCTTTGTAGATATAATATCTTTTTTGATGAGTTCAACGAGTTTTGCAAGTTGTTGAGGGGTAATAGGTATTTCTTCCATTTGATTTTCGTTTATAAAACCAAGAACATCGTTTAAAAGCCAATTACAAAGAGATTTATATTCATTAGTATACTTTGTGGCTTCCTGATAGAAATCTCCAAACTCCTTAAGATTAGTAAGCACAGATGCTTCGTATCTTGATAATCCATAGTCTTTCATAAATCTTGCAATACGTTCATCTGGAAGCTCTGGCATGGTTTCTTTTATGTCTTTTAAAAGCTCTTCACTTACTATAAGCGGTAACAAATCAGGGTCTTTAAAATATCTATAGTCTTCGGCCTCTTCTTTTGTCCTCATCACAAAGGTTTTACCACTTTGTGGGTCAAAGCCTCTGGTTTCTTGTTCTATAGATTTACCTTCTAGTAAAATAGCTTTTTGGCGTTCTATTTCATATTCTATGGCTTTTTGTACAAATTTAAAAGAGTTTACGTTTTTAACTTCTACTCTAGTGCCAAATTCTTTAGAGCCTTTTGGTCTTAAAGACACATTAACATCACATCTTAGCTGTCCCTTTTCCATATCGGCTTTTGATACACCGGCATACCTTACTATAGCCCTTAGTTTTTCTAAAAACTCTCTTGCTTCCTCGCTTGAGTTCATATCGGGCTCTGTTACTATCTCCATAAGAGGTGTACCAGCTCTATTTAAATCCACCAAAGAGCTATCCTCAAAATGGTTGTTTTTACCAGCATCTTCTTCTAAATGTAATCTTCTTATCCTTACTTTTTTGTTTTCTAAAAGCACAAAACCATGTTCAGCTAAAGGTTTTTCATATTGAGATATTTGATAATTCTTAGGTAAATCAGGGTAGAAATAATGTTTTCTTGCCATTATAGAGGTAAGATTTATAGTACAGTTTAGAGCTAAAGAGGTTCTAATACCATATTCTACAGCCTTTTTGTTGATGACAGGTAAACTACCTGGCAATGCCATACATACAGGACATACATTTGTGTTTGGTGGAGCATCGTACTCTATCTTACAAGAACAAAACATCTTGGTTTTTGTATCCATGTGTACATGCACTTCCAATCCTATTACAGCTTCAAATTCCATAACTTTAACATTATAACATAAAGTTTATAAGCAAAAGTTTTAATAGTTTTAGGCTTTTGATATGA
>CAZTLC010000169.1:0-1839 GCA_964614295.1 uncultured Aquificaceae bacterium
CTCTTATGATATCTGCAGTTATTGTTATGGAGGGAGTATTTGCCATAGCCTTTAGAGAGCAAGGTATACATTATGCTTTGTCAAAAGCAAACACAATGGCTGGTATTGTAAGAGATGGACTCACTTCTTTGATGGTAATGGGAGTTATAAAAGATAGAGATTCTTATATTAAAAGGTTAGAGCGAGTAAAAGGTATAACAAACATACATATAGTAAGAGGACCAGCGGTAGACAAACAGTTTGGACCTGGACTTCCCAACGAACAACCAAAAGATAACTTAGAAAAGCTTGTTTTACTTACAGGAAAACCTATTCACAAAATATATGAAACCCCTTCAAGGGTGTTGGTTAGGGATATAATCCCTTATAAAGCTTCAAATAAAGGCGTAGTAAACTGTCTTCAATGTCATGAAGTCCAAAATGGCGAGGTGTTAGGCGCAGTAGACATAACCCTTGATGTTACTGATATAAGATATAGAGCCTTATTAATTATGTTAGTTACATTTTTGATATTTGTTGGGCTTTTTGGGGCACTGTCTTATGCTATCTTTAATTTTTCAAAACCTTATATAGATATGTTTAATAAGCTTATAAAAAGTTTTGGTTTACTTCAAGATGGTAAATTTGAAGAGGCAAAGATAAGAGAGGTTGATTTATCAAAGAAGGATGAAGTTATTGATGAAGCTGGTAGGGTAATGATATTCTTTAACAAAATGGTTGATATATTGCACAACGCCCTTAATAGTATACATCAGAAAGCATTTATCCTCATAGGATACGATGTTATGAACTCAGGCAACACTATAAAAGATACGGATAAGATAGTAACAGAGTTAGCCAATATATACAAATTCAAAAAAACGATAGAAAAGGATAGTTCAAAAGAAGACATATACGAAAGACTTCGCTTGATATTAGAAAACTATATGTCTTTGGATAAGGTTAGTCTATACGAAGTAAATTACGATAAGATGAGGCCGATATTTGTAAGTGGCACAGAGGGACTTTGGTGTAAAGAAGATATTTTGAAAGATAATAACTGCTGTAGGGCGTATAGAACTGGTGCGGATGTGGATAGCGATGAGTTTCCAAGTATATGTAAATGTTTTATAAAAGACTACAACAATTTTCAAAAACAAAAGGATGATTTAGAGTATTATTGCATTCCTATATATCTAAGTGGTCATGTGCACAATATATTACAAATTGTATACGAGCAATATATGAAGGATTTTGTGCAGATGATGATACCATATATAAAAGGATATCTAGATGAAGCTGTACCTGTTATGGAGTCAAAGCTTTTGATGGAAAAACTAAAAGAGCAATCTATAAGAGACCAGCTTACTGGCTTTTACAACAGAAGGTATATAGAGGAGGCTATAGACCCTATACTAAACAATGCCCAAAGAAAAGGCGAGACTATAGGTATCCTCATGCTTGACTTAGACCATTTTAAGGAGATAAACGATACCTATGGGCACGATGCTGGGGATTTAGTGTTAAAATCTTTAGCTCAAGTTATAAAGGAATCTATAAGAAGCTCTGATATACCTATAAGATTTGGTGGTGAAGAGTTTTTGGTGCTTTTAACAAACATAAGACCAGGAGAAAGTGAGATGATTGCGGAGAAGATAAGAAAAGCTTTAGAGAATAAGGTTATAAGCTTACCAAACGGTACTACGATAAAGAGGACGATAAGCATAGGTATATCAGAAATACCTACAGATACGGATAAATTTTGGCAGGCGGTAAAGTTTGCAGATGTGGCTCTTTATAAGGCTAAAGAATCTGGCAGAAATAAAGTAGTGCGTTATCAGAAAGATATGTGGCAAGAAG
>CAZTLC010000170.1:0-1839 GCA_964614295.1 uncultured Aquificaceae bacterium
CTGGCTTTGGTGCCCAAAGGATATCTTATGTTATGGTAAAAGCACCAGCGCTTTTTATATTTTTACACAAATGGATTGCTATATTCTCTGTCCTCTATCTTATAGGTACTTTCATGTATCTTTGGGTAAAACAAGAGGAAGCTGGTAGAGTAAAAGGCATAGCCATCGCTATCACAGGTTTATTTTTCTGTCTTTTGACAGTATTTTTAGGTCTTGATATCATATTTGATTTTATAGCAAGATAATATATTACTTTAAATGGGTATATTGGAGCGTATAAATAGCGTGTTGGATTTAAAAGAATTATCAAAAGAAGAGATTGAGATATTAGCCAAAGAAGTAAGGGAGTTTATCATAGATGTGACTTCTAAAAACGGAGGGCATGTGGCCCCTGGGCTTGGAACAGTAGAGCTTGTCATAGCTCTTTTGAGAGTATTTGACATCCCAAAAGATATAGTGGTATGGGACATAGGGCATCAAGCTTATCCTTGGAAGATACTAACCGATAGAAAACACCTATTTCATACCCTAAGAAAAAAAGACGGTATATCTGGTTTTTTAAGAAGAGATGAAAGTATATACGATGCTTTTGGAGCTGGTCATAGTTCTACATCTATATCAGCAGCAGAAGGCTTTAGAGTGGCAAAAGACCTTTTAAAAGATGATTCTTATGTGGTAGCAGTAATAGGAGACGGGGCTATGACCGCTGGGATGGTCTACGAAGCTCTAAACAACATAGGACACCTACATCATGATAAATTTATAATCATATTAAACGACAACGAGATGTCTATATCAAAAAACATAGGCGCCATATCCACATACTTTAATAAGCTTATAACGGGAAGATATATTCAAGATACCAGAAACAAGATTAAATATATATTGGATAAAGCTGGTTTTGTGCCAAAGAGGTTTGCCAAGCTAACGGAGGAGTTTGTAAAAGGTTTTGCTACACCAGGCATACTATTTGAAGAACTTGGTTTAAACTACGTTGGTATCATAGATGGCCACAATGAAGATGCTTTAGAAACTACCCTAAGAAATGTAAAACTGATGGAAGGCCCTGTAATAGTACATATAGTAACCAAAAAAGGCAAAGGCTATGAACCAGCTGAAGAAAATCCTGTCAAATGGCATGGTGTAGCCCCTTATAAAAAAGAATCTGGCGAAGCTTCTAAGATATCTGGTGGCAAATCCTGGACTCAATGCTTTTCAGAGGCTTTGCTAAAACTTGCAAAAAAAGATGATAAGATAGTGGCTATAACCCCCGCCATGAAAGAGGGCTCTGGTCTGGTAGAGTTTGCTAAAAAATATCCAGATAGATTTTTTGATGTTGGCATAGCAGAGCAACACGCAGCCACCTTCTCGGCTGGACTTGCAGCAGGAGGATTAAAACCTATTTTAACCTATTATTCTACATTCATGCAAAGAGCTTATGACCAGATAATACACGATATAGCTCTTCAAAACCTAAATGTAGTTTTTGCCATAGATAGAGCTGGTTTAGTAGGAGAAGATGGACCTACCCATCATGGGGTTTTTGATATATCATTTTTAAACTGTATTCCAAATATCATCATATCCTCTCCAAAGGATAATTTAGAACTATTAGACCTTTTATATACTGGCATACATTCAAACAAACCTTTTGCCATAAGGTATCCAAGAGGTGAGGCAGTTTTGTCCAATGAAGAAAGAGAGCCAAGACTTCTACAGATAGGAAAGTGGGAAATCCTAAAATCCGGTAAAGACTTAGCCATACTTACCCATAGCTATCTTGTAAAAGAAGCTTTGGAAGCTTCCAATGAACTTTTAGAGCAAGGTATAGATGTAGAG
>CAZTLC010000171.1:0-1835 GCA_964614295.1 uncultured Aquificaceae bacterium
TAAACCTCAAGCTCCATAAAAACTCTTTCTAAGAGCCAAAGCCTCCTCTAATGAAAGCTGGCCTGGTGCATTTGGCTTTTCTAAATAAGCATAGGTGATAAAAGAGCCAAATATAAAACCTGCTATCCTTGATATCTTTCCAAAGTCTCCCATAGAAATTAGAATCTTTGGGGTTTTTATATCTTGAGTGCTACATAAAAGCCTCGCCACATCCTCATAAGAGTTTGCCTTTAGGGCAATCTTTGGAATATCGCCATACCTTAAGGCTTCCCTTAGGGTTTCTTTTATTACAAAGTTAGCTGGTGTCATGTCAAAATTGTGATAAGAGACTATGAGCTTTTTGCCATACTCTTTGGAAAGTCTTGATATATGAGATATTATATCTATAGAAGATAGTTCTATATCTGTATAATCTGATATAGGCATAAGATTTTCAAACATCTCTTGTCTATTTTCTACATAAGCCCCGCCTTCTTTTTGGCTTCTTATGGTTAATATCGTTTCAAAATTATTTTCTTTTGCTTTTCTTAAAAGCGATGAAACAAAACCTATATCTTTATTTGAGAAAGCATCCACTCTAAACTCAAGAATATCGGCGTTTTTAGCTCTTAATAAAACCTCATCAAAGTTTTCATCGGTAATAGGGATAGCTATCTTCATCAGAAAGACCTCACATAATTAAGGTATTGATGATAGTTTATCACAAGCTCTTCCATAGAATCTGCTCCAAATTTTTCCAGTATATGATAAGCTATCACAAAGCTCAGCATAGCCTCTCCCACCACAGAAGCAGCAGCTATAGCAGTTACATCGCTTCTTTCTTTGCTGGCTTTTATAGGCTCTTTTGAGACGATATCTACACTCCTTAAAGGATTCATAAGAGTAGGTATAGGCTTCATAGCAACTCTTACAACTATAGGCATTCCGTTTGTCATGCCTCCTTCTGTGCCTCCTAAGTTGTTTGAATATCTTGTATATCCGTCCTGATATCCTATTTCGTCCATCACCTCAGAGCCAAAAAGCGTAGCCCCTTTAAAACCAAGACCTATCTCCACTCCCTTTATAGCCTGAATGCTCATCATAGCTTTTGCTATATCCCCATCTATCCTCTTATCCCATTGTATATAAGAACCAAGCCCAGGCGGTACATTAACAGCCACCACTTCAAAAATACCTCCAAGACTCTCACCTTGTTCTTTGGTTTTATCTATATATTCTATCACCTCTTGGTCTTTGGATGAATCCACAAACCTTATAATAGATTTTTCTGCTTCCTTAGCGTTTATAGATGGGTCATCTGAGGGTGGTGTTGCCGATATCTTTCCTACACTAAGCACATAACTATAAATTTCTATGTTTAGGGCTTTTAATAAAAGCTTACAAAAAGCCCCTATCGCCACCCTTGAAGCAGTCTCTCTGGCAGAGGCTCTTTCTAAGACATCTCTTAAATCCTTTTGATTGTATTTTATACCACCCACCAAATCCGCATGACCAGGTCTTGGCCTTGTAAAATCTTTAAAATCTAAAGGCTTTTCACCAAAAGGTGCCATCTTGTTGTGCCAGTTTTCCCAATCTTTGTTCTTTATCTCTATGGTTATAGGCGCTCCAGTGGTTTTACCAAACCTCACCCCAGATAGTATATTTGCTCTGTCTTGCTCTATAGCCATACGACCACCCCTTCCATAACCCCCTTGCCTTCTTCTAAGTTCGTTATTTATAAAATCTATATCTACTTCAAGGTTTGAAGGAAGACCTTCCAATATAGATATAAGAGCTTGCCCATGAGATTCTCCAGCAGTTAAAAACCTTAAACCCATTCCATAATTATATCAAAA
>CAZTLC010000172.1:0-1824 GCA_964614295.1 uncultured Aquificaceae bacterium
AGTATATTAAAAATGATATAATATACTAATCTTATGGAAAAGTATGTGATGTTAATGGATATAGATAGATGTATAGGTTGTATGTCCTGTGAGGTGGCTTGTAAACAAGAAAAAGCCTTGTTCCAAGAAGGACCAAGACCTATGAAGGTGCTTCGTTTTGAGCACTATGAAGAGGATGCTATCTCTTATTTTATGCCGATGAATTGTTTTCATTGTGATATAGCACCTTGTGTTTATGCTTGCCCTACATCCGCTATGACAAAACGAGAAGATGGTCTTGTTTTTGTAAGGGATAATCTTTGCATAGGTTGTAAAGCTTGTATAGTAGCTTGTCCTTACGGGGCTATAAGCTTTAACCCAGAGACTGAGAAAGTAATAAAGTGTGATTTTTGTATAGATAGACTAGAAAGGGGGCTTTTGCCTTCTTGTGTTACCAAATGCACTACAAACTGCTTATATTTTGTAAAAGTTGATTATCAGATAGCTCAAAAACACATATCAAAAGAGTTTGATGTTTACAATGAATTTAGATTGCAAGAAGCATAAACCTACAGACAATTCCAAAGAAGTAGATGAAAATACCATCTTCTTTGCTATAAGAGGTGCTTCAAAAGATGGGCACGATTTCATAGAGGAGGCTATAAAAAAGGGTGCTTCCTACATAGTAGCAGAAAAACCCTATAAAGATTATAAAAATATAATCGTAGTGGAAGACACTAAAAAAGCTTTTGGTGAATGTGTAAAAGAGTATTTTGACAGACCAGATGAACACTTAAAAGTTATAGGAGTTACAGGCACCAATGGAAAAACCAGCACCACACATATAGTGCACGCTATAATGTCTCAAAGGTATAAAGGTGGAATAATTGGGACTATGTACTATAAGCTTGGGGATGAAGTATTAGAAGCCCCAAACACAACACCAGGAGTAAAAACATGGTTTGGCCTTTTAGCAAAAGCCAGAGAAAAAGGACTTGATTTTGTATCAGCAGAAGTATCATCTCATGCTTTAGACCAGCTAAGGGTTTATCCAACCGTGTTCTTCGCCACGATATTTACAAATCTCACCCAAGACCACCTTGACTATCATAAAACTATGGAAGCGTATTTCAACGCCAAAAGAAGACTTTTTAAAGATTACAAATCCCAAGTATGTATTATAAACATAGACGATGATTATGGCAAAAAATTGTACGAAGAGCTTAAGGATAAGGCTTTAACCTATGGATATTCAAAAGAGGCTCATCTAAGGATAGAGCATTTTGACCAAGATAAAAAAGTTTTGAGCTTTTATTATAATGATAAATACTATCAGTTTGAGACAAGTCTCATGGGAGGTTTTCAAGCCTACAACATGGGAGCTTCTATACTGCTATCTTTTTATATGGGTTTTAATGAAGAAGAGATTCAAAGAGGGCTTCTTTCTATAAGCTCTATACCAGGAAGGTTTGAAGCGATAGATATAAAAGGTATAAAGGTGATAATAGATTACGCTCATACACCAGATGCTTTAGAAAAGCTTTTAAAAACTGCAAGAGATATTACCAAAGGCCGTCTTATATGTGTTTTTGGTGCAGGGGGCAACAGAGATAAAACCAAAAGACCAAAAATGGGATATATAGCTTCAAATCTATCCGATATTACCATTGTAACCTCCGATAACCCTCGCTTTGAAGAGCCAATAGATATAATAAAAGATATATTAGAAGGTATTGATGAATCAAAATCCCCTATGGTAGAAGAGGATAGAAGAAAAGCCATAGCTTTAGCCATTGATATAGCAAAAGAGGGTGATGTGGTGGTTATAGCAGGCAAAGGGCATGA
>CAZTLC010000173.1:0-1803 GCA_964614295.1 uncultured Aquificaceae bacterium
AGCTTGGCAAGTCTATGAAAAGATGATTATCTATCAAAAGCGTACTTGTAATGCCAGTAAAAGTTTAATACGTTTTTAACATAATGTCTATTTATAGTGTTTGGTATATGCTCCACAAACAAAAGCCAATCGTCAAAAGACTTATATCTTGACACATTTCCTGGTCCTGCGTTGTAAGAAGCTATAGCTTTTACAATATTTTTGTTCCAAAGCTTATAGACATAGTAAAGATAATAACTGCCATATAGTATAGAGTATTTTGGAGCTTTCATGTCATCTATAAAAGGTAAGTTAAACTTTTTTGCCACAAAATAAGCGGTGGTGTCTTTTACCTGCATAAGACCAACGGTGGTGGGTTTTTTTACAGGGAAAGCCCAATAGGTTCTTGCTATAGGATTGTAAAAACTCTCCATTCTTATGATAGACAAGATGAGGTTTGGATTCATAGTGTCTTTTGGTATATACCTTAAAAATACTATAGGATAGGCATCCCAATATCCTTTTCTAATCATAAAAAACTTTGGATTTATATGAAAGATTTCACACATCTCTTTTTCTGTAAAAGACTTGTCCTTATAATAACTGTAAAGATAGCTATTAAACCCATAATCCATAATATTTTTAAATTCTAATACCCTTTTATCGGGTTTATACTTGGGACATCTTAGAAACTTAGCATATATGGGCTTATGAAGCTTTAGCTTTGCCAGTGTTCCGTAAAAGCTATCATACTTTGACGCTTCTTCTAAATATTTTTTGTTTTTGGTGCTTTTATAAAGCCAAAAATAAGATGCTCCCGTTTTATCGTAATAAGATGCTTTCTCAAAAGACTTTGAAGCATCGGCATAATCTCCAAGCTCAAAGTAAGATAATCCCTCGTAAAAGTATTTATAAAAGCCTTCTGGCACGTATTTAGCGTAATCTATAACCATCCTTGGCTTATCTTTGAAAAATAGATATCTATAAACATAGTTGGCGTAAAAGTCTTTAAGCTTTTGATAGGAAGGATAGGAAGCCAACTTCAAGAGCTCATCCTTTGCCCTTCCAAAATCGTTTGTAAAAAGATAATGATAAAACCTCGCTTTTATAGCGTATTCTGAAGGATTATTTTTTGATATCTCGTAAGCAAAATAATAACATCCATCTTTTAAAGCGTTTTTTATAGCATCGGTATTTCCCATCAGCTCGTTTTTCTTATCTTGGAAAAAGCATGGTTTTTCACTCATAACATGTTTATCTATTTTTGCTAAAAGCCTATAATACTGATAAACAAAACCCCTCGTAAGATAGTGTCTATCTACTTTATCAAGTATATTCTTAAGCTCATCAGAATCCTTTGAAAGATAAGCATAAACCACCAACGCATCGCTTTTTGTAATAGGGTCATTGTAAGATATAACTTCTTTTATCAGGGTTTTTGCCTTTTCTGGATTTTCTTTTACAAGTTTTAGGGCTTTTGAAAAAAGAAAGAGCTCCTTTGAAAAATCTTTAGAAAAAGAAGTATTTATATACAAAAAGCTAAAAACTATTATAAAAAGAAGCTTTTTCATGAAGAGTGTTTTATATCGTATATCCTCATAAAAGCATAAACAAGGTCATCTATACTCTTTACCTCTACCTCGTCTTTGGCTCTTTTGTATTTTGGAAGCTGTTTAAAACCTATATAAAGAAGTCCAAGGCCTATTACGCTTACTATCAGGCTTATCAGCGCCCAAAGTGCATGGTTAATAGGTCTACTAAAGGTGCCTATAGTGAAAGTCCAAAAGGATACAGCTACGGATATTACAATACCACCCATAACAA
>CAZTLC010000174.1:0-1792 GCA_964614295.1 uncultured Aquificaceae bacterium
CTCTTTTTGCTCTGTAAAGGGCTTCGTCTACTCGTTTTAGGATGGTTTCTTTTGTATCATGTTTTTGAAGCGATGTAACACCAAATGAGCATGTTATATTGAAACCTTCTTCAAAGTATGATTTTTCTATCTCTTGTCTTAGTTTTTCGGCTAAGGCTTTTGCATCTTCTAAAGGTGTTTCTGGTACTATTATAATAAACTCTTCACCACCGTATCTTGATAGTATATCTGTGGTTCTTATATTTGATGATACTATATTTGCTAAGGTTTTTAACACTTTATCACCTATATCATGCCCATAAGAATCGTTTATATGCTTGAAAAAGTCTATATCAAACATAATTACGCTAAGTGGTCTATCATATCTTTTAGCAAGCATCATATACTCTTCTATCTTATCCTCTAAACATCTTCTATTGCAAACTTTTGTAAGAGCATCTTTTGTGGAAAGCTCTTCAAAATATTTTATAGTTTTTGACTCTTCTGTAATATCTTGTAAAATACAGAGTATAAGTGTTTCATTGTTTTGGTTTATCCTACTCATATTTAGTTTTAATACAACATTTTCATCGCTTTTCAACAAGACATTGCTAAGCATAAACGAGTTGCCTTCATCTACTATTGTTTTCCTTAGAGAGCTTTTCATAAGCTCTTTCTTATCTTTATCTAAGATGAGAAAATCTTCACAGGTTTTTATATCTTCAACTTTTACCATAGCATCAAAATATCTATTTCTATGTGTAAGCTCTATCTCTAAATTTTCTAAATTTTTTATCCTAAAGATGATTGCACCAAAGTTTGCTTTGTCTAGTATGCTTTCTAATATCTTTTTCTCTTTTGCCAACAAATCGCTCATCTGTTTTTCTTTGGTGATATTTACAAAGCTAAATATGGCTATATCTTTGCCTGCTAAATCTTTTGTCATTATCAAAGAGCCTTCTGTATAAAAAAGGCGGTTGTTTTTATCTATCAAGTTAAACTCTCTTAGAAGGATTGATGTTTTATTGGTAAAAGCTTCTATTATATCTCTTACATGAACTGGGGAAAATACATCAAATACGCTTATATTTTTTATATCTTCTTCTTTGTATCCTAAAAGCTCAAAAAAATAATTGTTTGCATAATAGATATTGTCTATATCAAATACAAAGACGCCTACCTGAGTATTTTCCACTATACTTTTAAAAAGTTCGTTTTTATAGCTTAGTTCTCTTTTGATGCCAATGGTTTTTAAAGCGTTTTCTATCTTCTCTTTAAGCTGTGTTATAAAAAGCTCATAATCTTCAAAATACTCTTTTACATTTGAACATATACAGATAGCACCGTATTGTTCGCCATCTTTCAATATAGGCACTGCAAAAGATGATAGTGTCCCTCTTTCCAAAAGCTCTTTTCTTACAACTTCATCTTTTATATCTTCCGTATTTTTATGGTATATTGGGCTTTTAAGATAAAATGCTTCAAATATAGGAAAATGCTCCTGATGTTCTTTAGCCTCTTTTATGCAGCTATCAGAAGAAGAACTTATGATTATATCATTCCCTTTATTTATCATAAGGCATATATCCTTTGATATATCTTCTTTTTCTAAAAACCTAAAAAGCTTTTGTAAAAACTCGTCTTCGGTATCTGATTTGTTTGAAATATTTTCTATTTCTCTTAAAATCTCCAAAAACTTTTTAGCTCTTTCTTCTTTTGTTATATCGTATACGATAGAAAGAAGATATTCTTTATCGTTTAGCAAAACAGGCGATGAGTAAACTTCAACATCTCTTATCTCACCAGATTTTAG
>CAZTLC010000175.1:0-1784 GCA_964614295.1 uncultured Aquificaceae bacterium
AAGAGTTCAAAACAGTCTTCAGCTTTTGGAAGAAGATTTTGTAAAACTCCTCTTTAAATTTATGAGAATAAAGAGCTACCTTAGCTTCATTGCCCTGTATTCTTAGCCACACTTTTCTGTTCACCTTATAAAAAGCGAGCATCATTCCAAGAATTGTGACAATAGAACCAAGCCATATGATATTGGTGCCAGGATTTTTTGATATTTGAAACCCTGAAAAGTATTGAGGCACAAAGCTATCCATAAAAAATACGTATGGAAAATCCTTTAGATTTGGCATCTCATCGTAGGCTAAAAGTGTAAGCTTTGGACTGTATATCACTGGTACATCATAGGTTTTGCCGTTGTATGTGGCTTTTAGCATGACAGCAGGTTTTAAATCACCGTTAGCCCCAGCTTGTGGATTTTCTATATTCAATGTGCTTTTTAAAATCTCAAGACTCATACCTTTAAACATGGCAAATTTTGAGTTTACAAAATCAACCTTGCCAACTAAAGCTTCCTTAGGATTACCAGAAGCCGCCTTTTTCTTATCTATTACTATAAGTTCCATTTCCTTTGGAAAACCAGTAAGCCCATAAGATGCTTGGTATATAGTGTATCCATCGTAGCTGTAAGGATTGTTGACTGCTAAAGAGCCTTGGCTTACTACCATATTGTTCTTTACTATATAGACATAACTTTCATAGGATTTTACCGCTGAGGCAAATTCTGGAGATGATTTGCCGTAAGTGATTATTTTAAATCTTTTTTCATATACATAAAAGGGAAGCTTATAAACCTTGTTTGAAGCCAAATCTAAACTCATAAGGATATTTGACTTTTCCCCTTCTGGCACTTGCATGATACCCCTTATACCAAAGTAAGAGTCTATGAGAGTTCCAGCAAGCAATATGATAAGCCCTATATGGACTATATAAACACCGAGCCTTGACCACTTTCCTTTCTCAGCATATATATATTTTTTATCATTTTCTTCTTCGTAAAAAACCTTAAATCCTTCCGATTTTAAAAACTTTGCTATCTCCATATGGTCTTTATTAAGTTTTACGGATATAGGTTTTAAATGTTTTTCAGCTCTCTCATCAAGCTTTAATATGCGCTCACTGCCAAACGTATATCTCCAGACAGGAGGTAACCTTTTTATGGAGCAAAGTATTAGGTTTATACCAAAAAGATAAAGAAGTATCCTATAATACCAAGAGTGAAATACGTTGTTTAAATGAAGACTCATTATAAGATGGGCTTCGTTTAGCCCGTATTTAGAAACATAGAAGTTAAAAGGTCTTTCTTGTTCTATATATGTAGAACCAAGCATTGAAAATATCGCTATAGCTATCATTAGAAAGAAAGCAAGCTTTAAAGAAGATAGTTGGTCATAAATTACATCAAAAAGCCCTTTTCCTTGACGTAGCTCTTTTATTATCTCTTTTAACTCATCGTAAAAAAGTTTCAATATAGAGCTTAAAAAAACGACGGATATGATACTAAACACCGTATAAAATATAAAACCTTTGCTATGGTCATAGAAAAGACCGTATATGGCTGCAATAAGCCAAAGAATAAGACTTACTGTGAGGGTTAAAAGCGTATTTGTAATATACTTTCTCATGTTTTTTCCATCATACTTAAAATGTTTTGTTTTATAGGTTCTAACAATTTTGAGTCTAAAAGCTCAACAAAAGGTTTTTTTGAATCTTTACAGGTGGGCATTTGAAAAAATACGCTGTTATCTAATTTGTTTTGTAAGACTTTTATATACTTTAACCTTACAATATTTTCTA
>CAZTLC010000176.1:0-1783 GCA_964614295.1 uncultured Aquificaceae bacterium
ACTTTGTACATCAAACCGCATGGGGATGGATGATAGCAGTTTATCTTTTCTTAGGTGGACTTGGTGGTGCTATGGGAGCCTTGTCCTCTTATTTTTATTTGATAAAGAAAGAAAAACATCCTCTACTTTTTGGCTTATCTACACTGCTTGGTATAGGACTTGTAAATTTCGGTGGTATATTTTTACTCATACATATGCTTAAGCCTTGGTTTGCATTTTTTGTATGGACTCATCCTACCAGTTGGATATTCTGGGGCGCTTCTTTCATAATGATATATACCATTGCTGGTGCCATTTGGGGTCTTTCTTTAATATCTTCTTCTATAAACTTCCCTTTTTCTCAAAAGCTTAAAACTCTAAACCAATCCTTGGTGGATAAGCTTGGATACACAAGTGGTATTATGGGGCTTTTAACCGCTGTTTACACTGGGCTTTTGTTATCTACAGCACCCGCTATACCCCTTTGGTCAAATCCTGGTTTGCCTGTGCTTTTTATGGTATCAGCACTTTCTACCGCCACAGCTTACTATATGCTGGTAAGTCCAGAACATATTGCTCATGAAAATGAAAAGCTTGATATAGCGTTGCTTGCTTTGGAGATAATTATCATCTCTGCGTTTTTCAACTATCTTTTCATATCAAGTGCAGCTGGTAAATATATAATCTCTAAAATGCTTTCATCTGTTGGGTTTATGGGATTTTTCGTGATACTTGGGCTTCTTGCGCCGTTTGCCCTTGAAATATATGCAATCAAAAAACATTCAAAATCACTTGTAATACTTGCCTCTATATTGGTGTTGATGGGCGGATTTTTACTAAGATTCTACATTTTAAAGTTTGGATATTACGTTTATCCATGGTAAACATTTTTGAGCTTTTAGAAGTAAAATCGCCCATACAAATTGATGAAAAAAGGTGTCTAAATACTATAAAGTCTAAAAAAGACTGTGAGCTTTGTGAAAACATATGCCCTACCAAAGCTATAGATATAAAAGCCACCTCCACCGAAACCTCCAAATGCACCCTTTGTGGTGCATGCTCTTTTATTTGTCCTACAGATGCTATTAAAATAAATATAGATTACGCTGGTTCTATAAAAGAATTAAAACAAGAAGAGATATGTATAGGCTGTATAAAATCAAGCAAAGCGGAAGTTATTTTACCATGTCTTTTGAGTTTGAGTGAAAAAGATATACTAAACATATCTTCCGAGAAAAAACTTTATATAGATATAGACTCTTGTGAAAACTGTGTTTATAGCTTTTCAAAAGATATTAAACATTTTATATCAAAAATTATATACCTATCAAAAGTATTTAGGCTAAAATATATTCCTTCTATAGCAAACGATGAGTATAAACCCAAATTTAAAGATATTCATTTTAAAAGCCAAGAAAAACAAAGATTTAAACCAGAAAATACCGAAAATCTATGTTCTAATACTATTCCCTTTGAAGGAAAGTTTGGCTATATAGAGGTTTCAAAAGAATGTAATCTATGCGGAGCTTGTGTCTCTATATGTCCTCAAAAGGCTATAAAGATAGAAGATGGTTTAAAATTCTCTCATGGGCTTTGCATAGCTTGTGGGTTGTGCGAATATGCTTGTAGCGTAAGCCATCCTTTAAAACCCCTCACGCTTAAAAAGGTTATCATACCATCAAAATATAAAGATGAGTATGAACACATATCAAAAACAGATAAAAAGATATGTGAAGGTTGCGGAAAAATATTTTATACAAAAGAAGAAAATCAAAATCTATGTTTAATCTGCCAAAAAGAACAA
>CAZTLC010000177.1:0-1779 GCA_964614295.1 uncultured Aquificaceae bacterium
TAAAATAACACTCATGATAATTTCATAATTAAAACTATATAATAATACTTGTGAAATTTAGAGCTTTTAAAATAGCTATAAGATACCTTCTAAGCTTCAAAGGAAGCACCCTTATTATAAGTTTTATATCGTTTCTTGGAATTGTGATAAGCACCGCTGGCATCCTTCTTACAAATGGGGTTTTTGAAGGTTTTCAGGATAATCTTAGGATAAAGCTTTTGGGTGCTATGCCAAATATCATCCTGACATATATAGGAGATAATCCTAAAGCTGATATACCAAAAGTTTTAAAGCTTTTAGAGAAAAACAATAAAGATATAAAACTTTACTCTTATTTTAAGATATACCACGGAGCTATTCAAAGGGGCTCTTATATAAGCGCTGTAAACGTAGATGCAATGGATTTTAGCAACAAACAAAACTTAGGTTTTTTTAAAGGTAAGATAAAGGGCTCTTTGGATAAAAAAGGGGTGGTGATTGGAAAAGACCTGGCGGACATGCTTGGGGTATCTGTTGGAGATTATGTTAGTATAATATCCCCTGTGGGAGTGCAAACGCCTTTTGGATATATGCCAAAGGTACAAAATCTTCCCGTCGTAGGTACTCTTCATAGCGGTATATTTGATATAGACTATTCTACTGTGCTAATGGATAATGCCCTTGCAGATAAGCTTTTTGTAAACAATCCACCTACGATGGTCGTTGAGATAAATCTAAAAAATCCCTTTGAAGCAAGTGTTTTTGCTAAAAGCCTAAAACCTATGGTAGGAGATAAATTTATCATCACCACCTGGATAGATATGAATAAACCCCTTTTTGAAGCGCTTCAAACCGAGGAAAGAGGTATATTTTTCGTGTTAACCCTTATGATAGTGGTGGCATCTTTTAACATCACAAGCCTTCTTTTTATAAAAGTAAAAGAAAAACTAAGAGATATAGCCATATTTAGAGTTTACGGAGAACCCAAAAGCTTTATCATGAGCATCATGCTAATACAGGGATTCTTACTAAGTTTTGTAGGCTTTTTGGTAGGGGTGTTGCTATCTTTTGTTTTGGAGTTTTTCATAAACAAATTTAAACTAATCCACGTGCAAAAAAGTATATATCTTATGTCCTATGTCCCCGTTTCTATATCCTTAAAAGATATAGTGGAAGTATTTTTGCTGGTGATGTTTTTAACAATGCTCTCTGGTTTTATACCTTCTTATTACGCTGTAAAAGAGAATATCGTGAGGATACTAAGAAATGACTGATACACTGATAGAGCTTAAAGATATAACAAAACGCTACAAAGATACCACCGTGTTTGAGCATTTGAATCTCTCTGTTAAAAGGGGTGAGTTTTTAGGTATAATGGGACCCTCTGGATGCGGTAAATCCACCACCCTTCACATAATAGGCGGTATAGAATCTCCTACAGAGGGAGAGGTTTATATCCTTGGTATAAAGCACACCGAAGAGAAAAAGATAGCAAAACTAAGGAGAAAATACATATCTTTTATATTCCAGTTTTATTATCTTTTGGAAGATTTTGATGTGTTGGAAAATGTAGCTTTGTTTGGAGATATGAAAAAATCCTTAGAGCTTCTAAGATTTTTAAGATTAGAGCATAGGCTTCATCACAAACCCTATGAGCTTTCTGGAGGCGAACAGCAGCGAGTAGCCATAGCAAGAGCTTTAGTAAGAGAACCAGAGATTCTTATAGCGGATGAGCCCACTGGAAACCTTGATTATGAAGAATCTAAAAAGATTTTTTCTTTATTAAAATCCCTAAACAAA
>CAZTLC010000178.1:0-1750 GCA_964614295.1 uncultured Aquificaceae bacterium
TGCTAAAATAGATATAGATGGATAGGCTTGAGATAGAGCTTTTTGGTATAAAGTTTAAAAACCCTGTATGGGTGGCTTCGGGGACTTTTGGGTACGGTGTTGAAGGGGCTAAGATATACGATATATCAAAGCTTGGAGCGGTGGTAACCAAAGGTTTGTCATTAAGACCAAGGGAAGGCAATCCTATGCCACGTATAGCAGAGACTCCATGCGGTATGCTAAACTCCATAGGTCTTCAAAATCCTGGTGTTGAGGCTTTTATTAAGAAAATATATCCAGTAATAAAGGATATAGACACTCATTTTATAGCAAATGTATTTGGAGAAACGGAAGAGGAGTATATAGAGGTTATAAGGATATTGGAGGACGTGCCAAAGATTGTAGCTTACGAGTTAAATGTATCTTGTCCAAATGTCAAAAAAGGTGGTGTGGTTTTTGGTCAAGACCCAGTGGTACTTAGGTCTTTGATAGAGAGAATAAAAGCTTTTGCAAGAAAACCTCTTTTGGTAAAGCTCTCTCCAAATGTGACAGATATAACAGAGTTTGCGAAGATATGCATAGATGCCAATGCCGATGGTATAGTCCTTATAAATACATTGATTGGTATGAAAATAGATATATACAACGAAAAGCCTTTTCTTGCTACCAAAACAGGCGGTCTTTCTGGGCCAGCCATCCTTCCTATAGCGGTCAGAATGATATGGCAAACCTATGAAAAATACGGTAAAGCAATACCTATAATAGGAGTGGGCGGTATTACCACTTATACAGATGCTCTTGAACATATATTGGCGGGAGCTAGCGCTATACAAGTGGGCACTGCAAACTTTTACAAACCTTTAAGCCCTTTGGATATAATAGAAGGTATCAAAAATCATCTGGATTTTAAAAGCCTAAAACATGTGAAAGAACTCATCGGAAGAGCCCATAGATTAGACATAAAATGATATTTGATATTTTAAAACCTAAGATAGAGAAAAGACTGAAAGAACTTTTAAAGCCCTTTGAGCCTAAGGTTTTATATGAGGCTATGGCTTACTATGTTTTTCAAGAGGGAAAACGTATAAGGCCTGTGCTTTGTGCTCTAGGAGGATATGCTTGTGGTTTGGAAGAGGAAGATGCTATAACCTTAGGATGTGCAATAGAGTTTATCCACAATTACTCCCTTGTCCACGATGATATGCCAGAGCTAGACAACGATGATGAAAGACGAGGAAATCCTACATGCCACAAGGTTTTTGGCCAAGATATGGCACTTTTGGCGGGAGATGGGCTTTTGAGCCTTGCCTTTGATGTGTTATCAAACGAATCTTTATATAAAAATCCCCAAAACCTCCTAAAGGTGATAAATTACGTTTCTAAAAACGCTGGGATAGAGGGTATGGTGGCTGGGCAAGTTTATGATATAAAAGGAGATAAAGATTTTCTTAAAGTAGCTTCTTTGAAAACCGCCGCTCTCATAAAAACTTCTTTCTCTATACCAGCCATATTAAAGGGTATTGATTTTTCTTTATACGAAAAGCTAGGATACAACATAGGCATCCTTTTCCAGCTTGTGGATGATTTTCACGATGAAGACGGCGCTTTTGCCAGCATAGGAAAATCCCATCTGCTAAATCTCATAGAGCATTATAAAAAATCCTCTTTAGAACTCTTACCCCACTTTCCAGCCAACGCCTCTTCCTACCTTAAAGAGTATATAGATTTTATAAGCGCCAAGCTTTGATAATTTTTGCTTTATTGACTTTTG
>CAZTLC010000179.1:0-1664 GCA_964614295.1 uncultured Aquificaceae bacterium
TAAGCTGTTTGGTGAGCATCTTCTGAGTGACTTCTGGCATAGCTTTTTTGAGCTCTGAAAAGCGTTTTTTACCAGCAAGAAGTTCTTTTATTATAAGAAGCTTCCACTTACCATTCAGGATATTGAGGGTGATACTTACAGGGCATTCTTCACTCATAGAGTATTTCTTTTAAAGCTTTTATAAGAGCATCGTTTTCTTCTTTTTTGCCAATGCTTATCCTTATGTGATTTTCAAGGTTTGGAAGATAAGATATATTTCTTGTTAAAATACCTTTTTGTATAAGGCTTTTATGAATAAAATCGGCATCTTTTACCTCAATCAAGAAAAAGTTTGCACAAGAATCGTATACCTTTATGCCTATGTTTAATAACTCTTCTTTTAGTCTGTGGCGTTCTTCCACAATCATTTTTATTTGGTTTTTAATAGTGTCTATATGGTTTGATATGATATAATCTGCCATAGCTTGAGATGTGACTGATACGTTGAAGGGCATCTTTAGTTTTGATATCTCTTTTATAAACTCCTTTGTACCTATCAAAGCTCCTACTCTCAAAGATGCCAAACCTATCTTAGAAAGAGTCCTCATAAGAGCTATATTGTCATGTTTTATAGCCTCTTTTATATAGGTTTTACCGCAAAAATCATAATAAGCTTCATCTACCACGCAAAAAGCATGCTCTCTTATAAAATTTATATCCTCGTCTTTAAAAAGATTGCCAGTAGGATTGTTGGGATTTGATATAAAAGCCAAAGAAGGTTTTAAAGATATAGCTTTTTGTAAAGAGTCTTTTTCCATTTGAAAATCCCTATCCAACGCTACTTCGTAGATTGGTCTTCCAAGAACATTTGCCAATACCTCGTACATGGGAAAAGTAGGCTTTGGTATCAAAACGCCTTCGTTTAACTCCCCTATAGCAAGCATAAGATACTCTATGGCTTCATCAGAGCCATTGCAGACCATTATATTTTCTGGTTCTATATCATAAAGCTTTGCCAGTGTTTGCCTTAACTTGGTGGCGTGAGGATCTGGGTATCTGTTAAACTCTATTTTTTTTATTACCTCTAAAAGCTCTAACTTGATGAATTCTTCCAAGTCAAAAGGATTTTCATTGGAAGAGAGCTTTATGGTGCAAGGGGTAGTTTCTGTTTTGTAGGCTTTTAAAAGCTTAATCCTATTGCTAAACATCTAAGTATTATAACATTTTAAAGCATATCAAGTAATTCTTTTAGTTTGTTGGCATCTGTGAAACTTGTAGACAAATCCGCCTCCGGATGGCCGTAAAGTCCACAAAGAGCTACAACGGTGGTATCGGTATGTTTTTTAAGAAGCCTTATGATAAAATCTGTCCTATAACAGTGAGTACCTATCAAAATAGTGATATCGTGGTTGCCGTGAAGGATTGCCTCATGTGGATTCGGTGGGTCCATTTCAACGTTTGGGTCATAGTTCTTTAACTTTGGTCTATAATCTGGAAGAATCTTTACATTTGCATCTATCTTTTCTATAAAAAGCCTTGTTATATAGGCTTTTTCTTGTAAGTCTTTTTCATTAAAATCCCAAAACAAAAGAGGTCCTATGATAACCGTTGGATTTTGTGAAGTTTTTATAAGGTTTGCAAGCTCTTTGAAAGCTTCTTTGTAAGAGACTACACTATCTTTTATA
>CAZTLC010000180.1:0-1608 GCA_964614295.1 uncultured Aquificaceae bacterium
AGAAGCTATAAAATATATAAGATAACTATGTTTTTTGGCTTTTAAGATAATCTATAACCGCTTTTACATGCCCATCTACTTTTACATTTCTCCAAGCTTTTTCTATCTCACCGTTTTCGTTTATGATAAAGGTTGACCTTATTATACCCTTTGTAACTTTACCATACATCTTCTTCTCGCCGTAAGCCCCATAGCTTTCTGCCACCTTCTTATCTTGGTCTGATAAGAGTATAAATGTTAAACCATACTTTTCTTTAAACTTCTTATGGGAGTTTATACTATCTGGGCTTACTCCTATCACCTCTACGCCCAAAGCTTTTATGGGGTTTAGATTTTCTTGAAATCCGCAGGCTTCTTTTGTGCATCCTGGTGTATCATCCTTTGGATAGAAATAAAGCACTACTTTTTTGCCTTTAAAATCCTTTAAACAAAACTCTTTTTCATTGCCCTCTTCGTCTATACCTTGCAAACAAAACTCTGGCGCTTTTTCCATAAATCCTCCTCAGTCGTATATTTCTATTATATTATAATACGTATCTCTTTTTGCAGGTATAAACCCGGCTTTCTTGATATTTCTTATCATATCTTCTATAGCTGGTATCCTTACCTTAAACTCTGTGGAAGATATTACGTTTTCTTCAAGCATGACACTACCAAGGTCGTTAGCTCCAAAGTGAAGTGCCACAGTGCCTATTTGCATAGTTTGGGTTACATGAGAAGCTTGTATATTTTTAAAGTTATCTAAGAATATTCTACTTAAAGCTAAAACTTTGAGATAATACACGCTTGAAGCAGGTTCCACATAATCAAGCTCCGTATTACCCTTCTGGAATGTCCAAGGTATAAAAGCTGTAAAACCACCTGTCTTATCCTGTAAATCTCTTATGAGAGAAAGATGGTATATTATATCGTCAATGGTTTCTATATGTCCAAACATCATCGTTGCCGTGGTGCTCATGCCAAGCTCATGGGCGCTTTTGTGAACTTCTATCCACTCTTCAGTGTTACATTTTCCTTTGCTTATCACTCCTCTTACATTGGGGGACAGCACTTCTGCTCCACCACCAGGTATAGATTTTAAACCCACATCTTTTAGTTCCTTTATCACATCTTTTATAGACATCTTTTCTATCTTGGCAAGATAAACTATTTCAGGGGCAGACAAAGAATGTATGTCTATATCTGGAAACTCCTCATGTATTGAGCCTATAAGGTCCTTAAAATAATCAAGCCCAAGGGAAGGGTTTAACCCTCCTTGCATGAGAAGGGTAGTGCCACCCCTTTCTTTTAGCTCTTTTACCTTTTTTATTATCTCATCCTTTGGTAATAGATAGGCTTCTTCATCGTTTGGTTTTCTATAAAAAGCACAAAACTTGCAAGAAGCCACGCAGGCGTTTGAATAGTTTACGTTTCTGTCCACTACAAAAGTTACTATGTTGTTCTTATTGATTTCTCGCCTTTTTTTATCTGCCAAAAATCCAAGCGTGTTCAAATCAAGCTCCTCAAAGAGCTCTTTTGCCGTTTGCTCATCTATCCTTTTTTCAATATCCAAGACTTTCATAATTTAAATATATTCTTTTGTTTTTCTTGTAAAGAAGATATTTATCA
>CAZTLC010000181.1:0-1592 GCA_964614295.1 uncultured Aquificaceae bacterium
TGAAAAGTCTGGTTTTGCACCTTTTTCAGATATTTCTTCCGCTATCCAGCCAAAGTGTTTCATCTTATCTATGGCTCTTTGCTCTAGCTCATCGCTTAAACTTAGATTTTTGTGTCTTGTCATAAAAGCCTGATACAAGGTTTCAAGGATTTTTTGATATTCTCTTTGTAGATATCTGTTTAAAATGCTCACTATCTTTACTTTGTTCTGGTCTAATATGGGATTTTCTCCAAGTTTTTGTCTATCTTCTTCTATTTTTTGCTTTAGGTCTTTAAATATATGAAGATGAGATTTCTCGTCATCTATTATCCTCTCAAACATCCTCACTATGCTTTTGTCTTCTATATTTTTTAGCTGTTTTGAATATTCTTCTATAGCCATGTTCTCAGCTTCTATATCTAGTTGGAGTATATCTTGTATAGTTGGAGCTTCTAAGAAAACCTCTGCCCTTTTTTCTATAGCTGGTTTACCACCTAACTCCATCACTTTGTGGGCAAACATGCGAAGATGCTTCATCTCTTCTCTTGCTATCTCTTCAAGTTTATTCTCCAAAGCCTCATCGTGTATAGTGTATGCGTGAAATAGGTATTGTATTATGGCAGAGTGTTCTAAACTTATGTTGTAGTTGATAAAATCTATGATATTTTTGTTTTCCATAAGCTTTCCTCTATTCAGCGGTTACTACGGCAGAAGGGTTTTTTATTCTAAACGCTAAAATCTCAAAAACCCTAAAATAATAATCCATATTCTCACAGGCTATAAAAGATGTTATCATATCCTGCACCATAAATATGTCCATATTCTCAATACCAGTTGTTACAGCCACCGCTTTTCCCTCTTCTACGGCGTAGCTTGTAAAAACTCCTATATCAAATAGCTCTTTTATATGATTTATTTCCAATGTGCCTGTATTTTTATATACCCTAAAAGTTTTGGTATAGTCTTTTGGATTTATCACAAAAGCCAAATTTGTAGTAAATCCGCTTTTAACTAACGTCTCAACACAGTTAAGTGCAGTTGTAAATACACCACCTTCCTCATCAAAATTACTCTTTTTAACGATGTTTCTTCCTTTTACGTTGAGTAATCCTGGATATCCTATCTCTTCATCCCCTTGAAATATGAACCTATCCTCTGCTATAGCTACTTCTCTTGTGGCCGCAGCAACCATGCCTAAATCTAGTGGTATATTTAATTTTCTGCTGGTTTCAATGTCTCTCCAATGTATTTTAAAATCTTTGTATATTTGTGGTATTGGTAGAAACTTTCTTGACTTTATCTTAACTAACCCGCATTCTTTATCGCCAAACAATCCGCAAGCCCCGTCATCGCTAGTGCTAGATATCACATCGTAGGCAACCGCTTGTATTGAGACATCTAAAGCTGGTGTTAACTCTATAAATCTCCTACCTACTAAATTATTTTTTGCGGTGTTTATCACAACACCGTCTATACTTTCCCATTCTTTAGGCGTTAATGGGCTTTCTTCTCTGTGTAAGAAGTTCATAAACCCTCCTTTAACATTAAAGATAATCAATAAAATATCTTTGTCAATTAGAATTTGTTTCTTTGATTTTAAGCAAATTTTATAT
>CAZTLC010000182.1:0-1589 GCA_964614295.1 uncultured Aquificaceae bacterium
TATAATAGTTCTATGGATTTTATACTCATATTTGTTTACATGATTTTGATATATATATTGGCAGAGCTTATTGTAAATGCTATAGATGTCTTAGCTTATGAGCTAAAGATACCAGAGGCTGTAACATCCTCTGTGATAGCTTCTTTGGTGACTACTTTGCCAGAGTTTTTGGTGCCTTTGATATCTTTTTTAAAAGGTTCTAAGGATACCGCTGATATTGGGCTTGGATCTATATTTGGTGGCCCTATGTTCCTTAGTATGTTTGGTTTTGGTTTTATGCTTTTAATAATAGAAGCAAAATATAGAAGGTTTAAAGATTTATACGATTTATCAAACCTCCTTTTTTTCTTGTTTCCTTTTAATATAGCTTTACTTTTAAACTTTTTACCCAATAAAAGGCTCTTTGTATTGTTATTTGTTGCTATATATGGATATTTTGTCTATTTTCAGTTTAAAAGCCAAAAACCAGACTCTCACCATGAAAAAGAAACACTTTTTTTATCAAAATTGGGTATAAGAGGATACATAAAGACTCTTGCAATAATCCAAGGGCTTTTTGTGATAATAGTTCTTCCTTATATCATAGATGGGCTTGTGATTAGCATAAACAATATATCACATTATTTAGGATGGAGTTCATATAAGAGCGCTATAGTATTTTCTCCTTTTGCTACAGAGCTCCCAGAACTTTCAAACGCTTTTATATGGGCTAGAAAAGGAAAGCTCAAATCCTCAATAGGAAATATAACAGGTTCTTTGGTATTTCAATCTTGTATGCCAGTGAGTCTTGGGCTTTGGTTTACAAACTGGAGTATACCAAACATGCTTATGGTGGGTGGATTTTTGAGTATTTTGAGTACACTTGTGTTTTCCCTTAGCATATCAAAAGCTATAAACGTTAGGATTGGTATCATAACAATTTTTTTCATAATTGTGCTATACTTCTTATATATTTTATGAGAAAAAAGGATTTGATAGACCAAGTTATGATTAAGCTTCAAAAGCAGGAGAGTATTAGGCTAAAAAGAAAAGACGTGATTCGTATAATAAACATGTTTTTAGATATATTGGAAGATGTAATATTATCAAAAAAAGACGAAAAGATACAGCTTTCTGGTTTTGGCACTTTTTATATCAAAAAAAGACAACCAAGGATAGGAAGAAATCCAAAAACTGGCGATTTATATAAAATTCCCATAAGATACAACCTCACATTTAAGCCTAGTCAAAACTTTATCATGCAGATAAATCATAAGAAAAAATCTTGACGGAATGTGGCGCAGGTGGTAGCGCACTGGCATGGGGGGCCAGGGGTCCCGGGTTCGAGTCCCGGCATTCCGATTTTAAATATTTAGATTTTTTGCGATATAATAATAAGAGAAGGTGATTTTATGAAAAACTCACGTAGAGCTTTTTCCATAATAGAGATGATTATAGTAGTAGCAATACTTGCCATACTGATTTATATATTTACAGGTCCTAGCATAAGATGGTATCACCAATATAAACTCTACTCAGAAGGCCAGAGGCTTCATTATATGCTTGTACAAGCAAAAACCTATGCTGTATCAAACGATGTTTATACATCA
>CAZTLC010000183.1:0-1532 GCA_964614295.1 uncultured Aquificaceae bacterium
TGCTAGGGATGACAGTAAGACAGTTAAATTATAGGATTAGCAAATACAATATTGAAATTAAAAAGCTATAGAAACATCTAAAGAGTAAAGTCAACACATAAAATAAATATTTTATCGTCTTTAGACAGTTTGTAAGATATGGTAATGCACTGCTTGCCATCAGCTTGTGAAATATAAGGGTCAGAAACATAAATATCTTTTTTATAATATCTGACATGCATGAAGTAATCTTTGAAAGAAAGGTTGTCGCCTCTTTTAGCAGGTTTGAATAGAGGTTTTACATGATTTCTTTTTAGAACAGTATCAAATACTACATTACCTTCCCAATCAAGCAAATATATAGCTCTTATAAAATCGTAAGTATCTACATAGTATCTGAAATTCTCTACAGTAAGTGTCTTGGATATGTTTTCTACAACATGTTTGAATGTAGATATTTGTTTAATATATTTTTCTATGCTTGATAGTTTATAATCTTCATATCTTGATATGAAACCTTTAAAATTGTTTGATAAGCTATGTAAGTCAATTGACTTATAACACTGTGGTTTTGAAAATAAAAAACCTTGAAACATATCTACGCCGATGTCCATACAACTAAAAAACTCTTCTTCTTGTTCTACCCCTTCTGCTAAAGCAAGACCACCTATATTATGCATCAGATTTACCAAGGATTTTACTATATATTGTTTTTCAGTAGAAAGATATATATCTCTTATAAGACTCATATCCAATTTTAATATGTCTGGTTTGATAATGGATAGCCTATTATAATTAGAATGCCCTGTACCAAAATCATCTAAGGCTACGAGAAATCCGTAATACCTAAATAAAGATATTGCGTATATTAATAATCTGAAATTTATTTTTGATTCTATAATCTCAATACAAACGTAATTAAAGTTTACACCCTCTATATTAAATATAAACTTCTCCAAACTATCTTTATCTTTTATAGCACTCATATCAAGATTAATAAATATGATTTTGTTTTCTTGTTTGATATTTTTATAATAATCTATAGCGCTGTATCTACATGTATCTTCCAATTCACTAAGCTTGCCTAAATCACTTGCCAGCTTAAAAAGCTCGGCTGGGTAAATCATGTTATTATTTTTAAAACCTCTGCAAAGAGCTTCAAAACCAATGATGTCTTGAGTTTTTGCAGAAAAAATAGGTTGAAGATGAGAGCGTATTTCTATGCCCTCAAATATACCCATTTTTATATTATACTCCCTCCCTCATTCCCTCCCATCTTTTTAAAATACGAAACCAGCTTCTAAGCCAAGCCTTATCTGTGTATTTTTTGTGGCTGCACTAGCAGTAGGAGAGGTATAATAATAATCTGATGCTACGTTTGTAATATGAACATATGAAACTTCTGGTCTTATAAAAAACTCTTTATACTTGTACTCTGGGGTTATAGTTATAGAGTAAGCATGAGCACCAGTCCCAAAGCCCATTATATCAGTACCAGAGCTACCTTCTTGGTCATACTCAGCCCTTGCATTTAATGACCAAGCGTTGTTTAT
>CAZTLC010000184.1:0-1515 GCA_964614295.1 uncultured Aquificaceae bacterium
TCCATGCTTGCGTTTAACCACTTGGAAGAATGTATTATAGCTCCAGAGGATATATAGTCTGGTCTTGTTTTAGCATAATCTTCTATGTTTGATTTGTTTATCTCACCAGAAAGCTCTATCTTTATAGAGGATTTTTCTCGTATAAATTTTATCGCTTTTTCAGCTTGTTCTACGCTAAAGTTGTCTAAAAGTAATATATCTATCTCACACTTTAAAGCTTCTTCAAGCTGTTTGAAGTTGCTCACTTCTACCTCTACCTTGTAAGCCATTGAAAGGTTTTTTCTAATCTCTTCTACAGCTTTTGATATAGAACCGTATATATTTATATGGTTGTCTTTTATAAGCACCATGTCATAAAGGGCAAATCTGTGGTTTGTGCCAGCTCCAGTCCTAACTGCATACTTTTCAAAAAATCTATAACCTGGTGTTGTTTTCCTGGTATCTAATAACTTTACACCAAAATCTTTTATCTTATCCATTATAAACCTTGTTTCAGTAGCTATCCCAGATAAAGATTGTATGAGATTTAAGGCTACTCTTTCTCCCATAAGAAGAGCTTTTGCACTTCCTTGAAGCTCCATCACTATCTCGTTTTTATTTACAAAGTCTCCGTCTTTAGCTTTTAATATAATATCTTTTAATCCTAAAAGCTCAAAAACCCTTTTAGCGAAGATGAGCCCGCTTATAACACCAGACTCTTTAACTTTTATGAGAGCTTTGGCTTTTAAATCATGAGGTAAAGAAGAGGATGTTATATCCTCCCAACCTATGTCCTCTTCTAAAAAAGTTTTTATGGTTTCATCTATTTTTAACCAGTTCATCAAGACTTTGCATAGCTATGAAGTCCTGGAAAATATAGGTTGATGGCAAAAAAGCATATGAGGATTGCCACAAAACCTATCACTATCATCCAAGCTACTTTAGGACCTTTCCATCCCATCATATAACGGGCGTGAAGATAAGCACCAAAGAAAAGAAGCACTATCAATGCCCATACTTCCTTTGGGTCCCAAGACCAATATCCACCCCAAGCCTCATCGGCCCAAGCAGCTCCAAGTATTATGGATGCTGTCCATATGGGGAAAACTATAGCTACAGACTTATAAGCTATTTCATCTAATACATCTTCAGGAGGCAATTTCGCCTTAATAGAGTTAGGAGCATAATACTTTATAAGATAAAACGTCGCCGCTGCAAAAGCTACTGTAAAACCAGCATACCCTAAAAACGCTGTCAAAACGTGTATATAAAGCCAATAGCTTCTCAAAGAGGGCATGAGGGGTTCTATGTTTGGGTCAGCTTTTATCATCGCAAATAAGTATATAGCGCTTATAAAGAAGCTCACTATGCTACCCATGAGCTTATAACCATACTTTTGTTCTATGTAAAGATAAACAGCACCTACTATAAAAGACCAAAATGTTAATGCTTCAAAGAGGTCAGTCCAAGGTGGATGAAAAAGTCCAAGTTTATAACTATCAAGCATCCTCGCTACCATGGCGGATAAGTTTAACA
>CAZTLC010000185.1:0-1510 GCA_964614295.1 uncultured Aquificaceae bacterium
TTCTAGAACAGCGCAAGTGCTTTACGACAATCAATTAAAACCATCTGACATCACTATGTTGCAAACTATATCAAAAGATACAAATTTGAGGCTAGATAATTTAAAAAATATATACTATAAAATTGCTTATGAACATAATCCAAAGTATAAGAAAGTTTATAATAATTTTCTACCGTTTTATAACGCAATGACAGGTGAGTTTTTACCTACTATACAAAATATAATAACAAATGGTCCATCTTCTACTACGTTGCAGAACTTTTTATACACATATAAGCAAACAACTGGTTTGGCTAAAAAAGAGATGGAATCTATAGTGGACACCCTTTACAACGATATAATATCATATTATAAGGATGCAAAATATTCATTAATAAGAAGCATAGTTATATCCACCATATTAGTACTTATAAGCATATCTTTATTTTTATACCTATGGATTGTGATAAGAAAAGAGCTTGATATTCTCTTAAAAGCCTCGAAAAAACTAGAAGAAGGAATCCTTGAAACTGATACAAATGTGAACTTTAAAGATGAGATAGCAGAAGCTATAAAAACTATGCTTAATGGTTTATCAATGGTAAATGGGGTTTTGGAAGAAGTAAAAGATGTTGTAGAAAATATGTCTAACCTTAATTTTACTAAGAAAATAGAGGTTGAAGCGAAAGGGGATTTGGATACGATGAAAAACAGTATAAATAAAGCTCTTGACTTATTAAAAGCCCTACTTCAGAATTTAGCCGATACAGCTATAAGGCTTGGTTCTAGCATAGAAGAGCTGTCTGCCACAACTGGGTCTATATCACACGAAAATAAAAACTTAAATGAACAAATAAGTTCTATAGCTTCCTCTGTGGAAGAGGTGACTGCCACAACTGGGTCTATAGCTTCCAGCATGTTAAATACCAAAGACGTAGTAAATAAGCTCTTTGGCATAATACAAGATGGTAGCATCAAATTAGAACAAGCGGTTTCTTCTGCGGAAGCTATGGAGAGAATCAGCAAAGAAATAAATGTCATTGTAGAAAACATACTTTATATAACCGAACAAACAAATCTCTTAGCTTTGAATGCGGCTATAGAAGCAGCCAGGGCTGGTGAAGCGGGAAGAGGTTTTGCTGTAGTGGCGGATGAGGTTAAAAAGTTAGCTGAGAAAACCGGTGCTTTTGCAAAAAATATATCGGATATGGTAAACAATATAACAAAAGGTATAGAAAATACTATGTATGCAATAAAAGATATACACAAATACTATAAAGAAATAGAGCGAATGTCAACTATAGTTCAAGAATCATCTGAATCCGTTACTACAGCGGTGGAAGAACAAAATGCCACAATAAGCTCTTTAGCAAGCAACATGGTTAGTATAAGGGAATTTTCAGATAAATTATCAAATGCAACAGAAGAGCTTTTTGCAACATTTAATCAGTTAGCTAAAGTGGCAGAAGAGCTAAAACAAGAGATGGCGAAGTTTAAGTTTTAAAGATGGAAGGTTTGATTTCC
The DNA here is from genome assembly GCA_964614295.1 of uncultured Aquificaceae bacterium. Classification (GTDB taxonomy): domain Bacteria; phylum Aquificota; class Aquificia; order Aquificales; family Aquificaceae; genus Hydrogenobaculum. Next base: position 1,504 of record CAZTLC010000185.1, read on the forward strand.
ATAAGAA
>CAZTLC010000186.1:0-1500 GCA_964614295.1 uncultured Aquificaceae bacterium
TATACTATTAGTATGGCTATTATAATCACTGGGGCAAGAAGGATTGGACTTTATGTAGCAAGGAGGCTTTTGGAAGAGGGGAAGGATGTGGCTATTGTTTACAATAGTAAAAACCCTTGCGATACCCTTGATGGATGTTTTTGTATAAAGAAAGATTTATCAAAAGATAGTACAGGTATAGCAAATATGGTTTATGAGAGGTTTGGTAGGATAGATGCTTTCATACACATGGCTTCTCCTTATTATAAGGTGTCTATAGATGATTTTAAAATAGAGGAGTATAGATATTACAATAGCATTGTAGTGGAGTCTTTTTTAAATATAAGTGTTGAGGCTTTTAAGATAATGCTAAAAAATAAAGAAGATATAAAGGGTAGGATAGTAGCTTTTGGAGATTGGGCTATAATGCATACCCCTTATAAAGACTATATGCCTTACTTTGTGGCAAAGGCTGGTTTACATGGGGCTGTGCTTACCCTTGCCAAGGAGTTTGCCCCACATGTTTTGGTAAACGCCCTTGCTTTAGGGCCTGTTTTAAAACCAGATGATATGGAAGATGAAGAATGGCAAAAAGTTGTAAAGAATACGCCTTTAAAAAAAGAGGTGAGCCTTGAGGATATATACAGCACTTTAAAGCTTTTCTTAGAAAATAGCTCCATAACAGGGACGATATTGCCAATAGATGGCGGAAGACATATAAAAGGGGTCAGCAGTTAAGAGAAAGCGTTTCTACGTTTATATACTTTGATTCGTATTTTTTACCCATTATGTATTCTACAAGTTTTGAAGTGTTCTCTGATATGTCTGTAAAATAAAGCTCTATGGAAGCGTTTCCTTCGTTTTTGATGATGTCTTTTATATAAGATACTATAGCATCTGAAGAGCTTACTAAGTTTATATGTGGTAAAAACTCTTTGATATCTTTCTCCAAAAGAGGATAATGAGTACAGCCAAGTATTATGGTGTCTATATCCTTTAATTCTTTAAACTCTTTTAGATAAAACTCTACGGTTTTTCTTGAGATATCTGTGTTTATAAGCTTTTCTTCCACTATGGGTACAAACAATGGACAGGCTTTTGCGTAGGTGTTTATATTAAAAGCCCTAAGATACTCTTGATATTTGTTGCTGTTTATGGTGGCGGTGGTACCTATTATACCTACTTGTTTTGTTTTTGAGCTTTTAAGAGCAGCTTGAACACCAGCTTCTATGACTCCTACTATAGGAATATCAAACATCTCTTGAAGCACGTCCATAGCATTAGCACTCACACTGTTGCAAGCTATCAGTATCATATCTACATTTTGATTTACTAAGAAGTTTGCGCTTTCTTTTGCATAGTTTATAATCGTTTCTTTTGATTTGATACCATATGGAACCCTTGCAGTATCTCCAAGATAGACTATATCCACCTTATCATAAGCATCCCTTACGGACTTTAACACAGTAAGCCCACCTACTCCAGAATCAAACATCCCTATTTTCATCTTAAGTATTATAA